>JAISAX010000761.1 GCA_031266495.1 Opitutaceae bacterium | reverse complement strand
CCCCGGGGGGGGGGGGCGCAGGAGGAAGGCAGGCGGGTGGCGGATAGACGGGCGGTGCAATGTGACGGGAGTTGCGTTCAGGGTCGCAGGAATGAATGCAGGAATGAAGGAGCAGACTGGAAACGTACAATGTTCGGGCTTTTCGTATTCGCAATTTTCGCGTAATGGAACCGTTCCATGCGCGCCAGTCTTCGGATGATTGCCAGGGAAACAGGAGTCGGTCTCGGGACGGTTTCGCGTGCTTTGCGTGGGCTGGCGGGCGTCACTCCGGAAACACAGGCGCGGATACTGGCCGCGGCGGGACGGCTCGGCTATGTGCGCGATCCGCAACTGGCCCATGCGTTCTCGTTCGCGCGGCGCGCGGAGAAACCGGTTTACCGGGAAACGCTGGCGTTTCTGGCCGCGGAAAGGGAATCCGGTTATGTCAATCACCCGTGGCTGGAGCAGGTTTGCGAGGGGGCGAGGTCGCGGGCCGCCGATCTGGGCTATACGGTGCGTTGTTTCTCCACGCCGCGTCTGGCCAGGGCGCAACGGGCGCTTTCGCGCCAGTTGCGCGCGCAGGGTATCCGGGGCGTGGCGATCTCCGCCGTCATCGAATGGGTGCCTTTCGAGCTGGATATGGCGTGGGAGCATTTCGCCGCCGTGGAACTGGGGCATTCTCTCTGGTCGCCGTCCTTGATGCGCGTGGAGCGCGATCTCGCCGATGATTTCGCAAGGATGTTTTCCGAAATACAGCGGAGGGGTTACAGGCGCATCGGGCTGGCCATGAATCGTGATGACGAGGTCCGCCGCCGGTGGAGCGTGCTCGCTTCGTATTTGCTTTTCCGGCACAGGAACGAGGGTCTCGCCGGTCTCGCCGGTTTGCGTCCGCTGGAGGATGTTTTTCCCTACACCCGGCGCGACTTGCTGCGCTGGATACGCCGGGAGAGGCCGGATGTCATTGTCGTCAATGGTTCAGAGCCGCTCGACTGGTTGCGCGAGGAGGGCTGGCGTGTCCCTGGCGATGTTGCGGTTTGCCGGATCGATTGTATTCCCGGTCGTCCCGAAACCGGGCTTGCCGCCGATTACAGGCAGATGGGCCGGGCCGGGGTCAACTTGCTGAGCAATGCGCTCGAACATGGCGAACTTGGCCTGCCGGAGCGTCCGGGCGTGTTGAGCATCCCCAATCGCTGGAGCGAAGGCAGCACGTTGCCCGCGGATGTGCGGTGAGCGGGATTACCCCTGTTCGACAAACCCTGTTTGACGTCTTGCATCCGGGATGCCGAACGTTCAGGAATTTTCACCCTATGAAACTTCTCAAAACCCTCCTCGTTTTCGCCTCCGTCCTCCCTGCCGTCGCCTGCGCCGGGAATCTTTTCAAAAACAGCGACATGAACGGCTCCGGCGGATGGAAGGGAGACCGAAAATACGAAACGGTCGATGGCAACCGTGCCATTTCCCTCGGCGCCGAAAAGAAAAAAACCGTCTCGTTCTCCCAGGACGTGAAATCCAAAGGCATAACGGATCTCGTCCTCAAGTTCCGCTACAAGACCTCCGACTACAAGGGACGCGGCCTCGAACTGCGCGGCAAACGCGACGACGGTTCCTGGACTTTCCGCAACAGCGACCTCAAAGCCGATGGCCAGTGGCACAATTATACCTGGAATTTCAACCAGGTTCGTGGCAGCGAGACGATCCTGTTCTCCGTCGAATTGCTGGAGGGCGAGGGCAGGGTTTTTTTCGACGATATCACCGTCGAGCCGAAAGGCTGAGTCGTTCGCGGTCCGGCCTGATGCACACATTCAGGCCGGCGCATCGGAAGGGGGGGGGAGGCTCAACGGGAACCACTGTTGACGCGGCGCTGGTTCACGTCGCGCAAAGCCGTGAGATAAACCTCCGTACACAGTGTATTTGAATTGTCACCATCGATCCCGCCGAGATTGCGGCCTCGTGTATGGAGTAACCATGGAGCATCCTGACAACAGCCGCCACCAACTGCGCCCGCACCACGCGCCCCGGATTCACCCGAACTGCGTGCCCAGTCCCAATTTTCCAACGCGGGCAACCAGTGCGCAACCGAGGGATCGGTTCCCGTGATCTGCGCAAAGGAGAGGCTGGCGCCGGTTGTCTCGTCGAGCACGAGATGGAAAAGTTCATGGCGAGGATCGTACCATGCGGCGGAGGTGCCGTCAGGGTTGGTCGCCGCCACAAGGTGAATGCATCCGGCAGCATCGCGGCTCAGTGAAACCTCGCGTCCATGGCCGCCGTGGAAACCGAGTGTTCCGAGAGTGTCGCGTGTGTCGATTTCCTGCCAGGAGCCGGCAGCGTCACGCCGGAAAAGCGCGCCAGCGCGATTGCCTGGCAGGGTCGTGAAAACCCACGGACAACCGCACGCATCGACGACATGATTGCTGATGCGCAGTCCGGGCTGTGCCGGGCGAAGGAAGGGGCGCACGGTGTCGGTCGTAAGCGGGAGCCCGCAGGGCGCACCTCTGTCGTCCAGCCAGGTTTTTCCACTGTCACCGGAATATAAATACGCAGCCAGCCTCCCCCGACAGTCGGCAGCGGCGCCGGATTCGGGGGTCCCATGATGAAACTGCAACAACACATGTAATGTGCGGCCATCAGGCCCGGTGCTGATCGTTGCCATGAAGTTGTTGTAACCGGCGACCGGACTCACCGCGAGTGCCCGCGCCGGCTCCCAAGGGGCGCCGGGACGTTTGCGACGATAGAGAAGTGACCAGCGTTCGCCACAGGCGCGGCTGAGCAGATGGAGCGTGCCGGTAGCGTCGGCAATGAGGCTCGGATAGGTGTCGGATGGACCGAGGGGCTCGGGCGGACTCCATCGGGTGGCGTCAGGATCGGCGGGATCGAGCGCGTAACGGTAGTGAAACGCATGGCCGTGCGAGCCGATGATGGCGTGGAGACGTCCGTCGGGATCGAGAGCAAGCGTCGGGCTACAGTGGTTGTCCTCCGCCTCTCCGAGGAGATCCGTGCGAAGGAGCGCGCCGGTGATCGCATCATGAACGCCGAGCCGCGCACGCGTCTGCCCGCCGGGCGTCGCCGGCGCATCGAGCCAGCCAGTGAAGAGGCGGGCGCCACACCGCACAATCCGGTTGCTGATGTTGTAGGCCGTGGCGCGGTCGGAGCCTTCGCGGGAGAGGAGGAGAGGATGCATGGAAATCAGGGAGGAGGGGGGGACAGGGAAATCGTTACCATTCGCCTTTGCGACCGAATTGTTCGCGAGCGTTTTTGCCGAATTCGCCGGCGGCGGCGGCGAGCGCGTCGATGATCGCCGGGAGGGACTGGCCGGCACTGCCGCGGGAGGCGGGGATGACGGTGCGACATTCGTTGGCGTCCATGAAACGGGCGGCGTCGAGCAGGCGGGCTTCGTCGGCTTGCGGCACGGCGAGGAAGCCGTGCTTGTCGGCATGGATGAGCTGGCCTGGCTGTATCTCACGATTGAATACAGTTACGGTGATATTCCAGCGTACCGGCGTGACGTGGGCGTGGCCGACACAGAGGCGGCGGGCGAGGGCCTTGAAGCCGGCGTTGGTCATTTCGTCCACATCGCGAATCGCGCCGTCCACGATGGTGCCGACGCAGCCGAGCGCGCGATGGACGTTGCTGTTGACCTCGCCCCAGAACGAGCCGATGACGCGCGGCTTGTCGAGGTCCTGCACGACGACGATTTTCGGTCCGGGAACGGAGGCGAGGTATTCGCGGTAAGCGCGCCAGGCTTGCGCGCCGTTGGCGGTGTGCACGGGGTTGGAGGGCTCAATCACAACGGTGACGGCGCGCCCGACCATCGGGCCCATCTGCGGCATGTAGTCGCGGGTTTCCTCCAGGTTAAAACCGTCGGCCGCGATGTTGGCGGAGGTGATTTGTTCCCAGCCGTTGTAGATTGTCGGCGTGTTCCAGCGCTTGAGCTGGAGCAGTTCGGAATGCGAAAGGCGGGGCGCGGCGGAAACCGCGAGGACGGAAGGTTGGTCAGCGGACATGGGATTATTTGTGATATATCACAAACAGGGACGCAAGCACGTTTCGCTGACTTCGCGATCACGCCTCCCCCCTCCCCCCCCCCCCATGGCGGGGGGGGGGGGGGGGGGGGGGTGGGGGAGCCGAAAGGCCCTCCGGCAACCGCGCG
>JAISAX010000734.1 GCA_031266495.1 Opitutaceae bacterium | reverse complement strand
CCCCCCCCCCCCCCCCCCCCCCCGACAAAGCGGAGGGCGCGTTTTGCGCCGGCGGTGGCGGCGGAGTCGTGGCGGGCGTTGGCCGCCGCGACGAGCGCGTAGGCCTGGCTGGCGGCTTCGGCCGTGGCCGCGCCATCGGCAAGGGCGGCAAGGAGCCGCTCCTCAAGCTGCGCGATCAGGGCTTTTTTTTTTCGTCACCGGCGGCGGCGTCCGCCGGCCCCGGCGCGGCTTCGGCGAGCGCGGCGAGTTCCTTGATGAGCGAGTCGATGGCGCGGCTGCGGCTGGATTCGACGGCCTTCAATAACGTGACTTCGAAGTTGATCTTGTCGGAAAGGCCGAGTTTCACGCTGCCTTCGCCTTCGCGCAGGGCATCGAGCAGGCGCGTGACCTGCTCGGTCGTCATGGGAACGTTGCCGAGGCGCGTGGTGCGGCCGTTGTTGGCGATGGCGTCGAGCAGCGTTTGCCGGATTTCGCCCTGAAGGTCGTGCAGGAGGCGGACGAGGTCGCGGCCGTTGGTGTCGCAATCCTCGACGATGCGGACGAGTTCCTGGTGGTTGCCGGCGGCGATGGCGCCGGCGAGCGCGGCGATCTGCTCGGCGGAAACGAGGCCGTACACATCGAGGACGTCGGCCTCGCCGATTTCCGCGCCGCAGAAGGAGATCATCTGGTCGAAAATCGATTGCGCGTCGCGCATGCCGCCGTCGGCCATGCGGGCGATGCAGGCGAGGGCTTCGGGCGTGGCGTTGATCTTTTCTTCGGCGCCGATCTGCGCGAGGCGTTTGATGATGAGTTCGTCGGGGATGGGTTTCAGGTCGAAGCGCTGGCAGCGCGAGAGGATCGTGGGGAGGACTTTCTGGACGTCGGTGGTGGCGAACACGAATTTCACGTGCTCGGGCGGCTCTTCGAGGGTCTTGAGCAGCGCGTTGAACGCGGCCGTCGAGAGCATGTGCACTTCGTCGATGATGTAGATCTTGAACTTGCCCTGGGTGGGCGCGTAGCGGACGTCGTCGCGGAGGTCGCGGATCTGGTCAACGGAGTTGTTGGAGGCGCCGTCGATTTCGATGACGTCCATGGAGGCGCCGTCGGTGATGGATTTGACGGCGGGATCGGCCGGGTCGAAGTCGGCTTTGGGGCCGCCGGTGCAGTTGAGGGCCTTGGCGAAGATGCGGGCGGTGGAGGTCTTGCCCGTGCCGCGCGGGCCGACGAAGAGGTAGGCGTGCGCGATGCGGTTGCGCGCAATGGCGTTTTTCAGCGTGCGCACGACGTGGTCTTGTCCGACGACGTCGTCAAATGTCTGTGGGCGCCACTTGCGGGCGATGACCTGGTAACCGTTGTTCGACACAGGGTCGTTTTTCAGGGAGCCGGCGGCGCGGTGCAAGCCCGGATAGACCGGAGGACGGGGGGACGGGTATAATTGAAGGGAGGGGGGAAGGGGGGGAAGCCCTGTATTTCACCTTCCCGGCCGAATCGTAGCAACAAGGGACGCACTTTAACGGGCGCACGTGAAGTGCGCCCCTTCAGGTGGCCCGTCGCTCCTTCGGGGCCTTTGTGTAAAAAAAAAGGGGGCGGCAGGCCCGAAGACCCGCCGCCCCCGCATTGTCTGTGAATATGAACTACAAAAACCCCGGAGGCAGACCGCTGGCGTCCGCGTCCGGGAAAGCGCTCAGCCGCGCGCACCGCGATAACGCCGCACCGCCGCCCAGGCCAGCAACGCCAGCCCGGCCAGCGTGGCATACCCGGCA
Source organism: Opitutaceae bacterium (assembly GCA_031266495.1). Next base: position 3,895 of record JAISAX010000734.1, on the reverse strand, counting down.
GGCTCGGGGACTGCGGAATGCGGCCACAGGATCACCGCATTATTCTCCGGATAAAACGGAAAATCACCGAGAGACTCATTAAATCCCCAGCCAAAGGTCAGCGTACCCGTCCACTTCGTATCGAATATCGTCACGTCCAGGAGGGCCTCGACGCTGCTCCAGTCCAAGGTAAACGTGAGGTCCACCACCTCTCCCACATAATCATTCCAATTATCGAGGACAGTATCACTGGATATATTGGCTCCGGTACCCAATATAAAGCCCGTAGCAAAACCCCAAGACATTGTACTTGACAGATCCGTATACCCGCTGCCGATCATGTCCCTAGTTGTCTCCTGACTATTGAAGGGAATTTCTGCGATAGTCCCTGTAATACTTGTGTCACTCGAGAACCAGTCGGCAGACTGCGGATTTTCCGTGCAAAAATCGATAAAAGGCTTCAGCAGGATATCGTCCGACGAGGCATAGACGAGTAACGCATGCGGCTGCGTCCCGTTGGCAGGCCATTCGGGGAAAGACCCTGTAAAGCGGAACGAGAAGCTCTGTTCGCCGATCACGACGTCGGAGACGGTGATCAGCGCCTTGGCCTGCGTTGCCGGAAATGCCAGCGCGGCCAGCGCGGACACGGTAAACATCGCCTGCCGTAACGAACCGCCGCGGCGGGTATGTTGTAGATGGTTTTTTATTATACCGGTGTGGTCTTTCATGATGAAGGAAAGGGACAGAGATTTCAGATTACAAATTATAGATCGCAGATTACAGATTGTGGATTGCGGAAGGGAGGTTCCGGAAATACATTTTTTAACCACTAATACACACTAATGGACACTAATGATGATCCGGAAAAACACCTGCCCACTATCATCTGATTGTATTTTGATCCGGTCTCTTCATTAGTGTCCATTAGTGTGTATTAGTGGTTAACCTGATTGAAGGGTGTCAGTTTTCAGAGGTTCCCGGGATTCGTTCTTTTTCTGTCAAGCCGTCCGGGCGTCGCGGTACGTGGCCTGATCGGTGATCAGCGGGTCGATCTGGTCCTGCGTCAGGCCCCAGGCCGCACGGTGCGCCATCAGGTACGGCAGCAGCGTCTCCTGGAAATCATTAAAACCGTCTTCGGTTGTTGGCATGTAGTCGTGGCTCATTGGATGGTGTCGTTATGAATGACGGGCGGCACGTTACGGTCGCGGGCCGGCGGGTGACGAGCCGTTGCGTCGCCGGCCTCCCGGAGCGCCACGGATCACACGGCTGAAAACCGGGCCGGCCCGGCCCGGGCCGGCCCCGGAAACCGGGGATGATCCGCCTGTGCAATCCGTTTGTTATCCGTGTGATTCGTGGTTTTCGGGCGGAGCGTTTTTTGTCCAGGGAAAGCACATCGGGACGTGGGCCGGGGCCGCGCCGGTTGCGGGTCGGCGGAGCCCGAAAGTACAAAGGGTGCAGTACGCGGATGACTGGACCAATCGCCCCGGCGAGCCTCTCCGCCGGCTTCCGGTCTTCCCGCAAAGGGGGCCGGTCTTGCTGCAAAAGGTTTCGGTCGTGCCGCCAGGGTCTGCGGTCCTGGCCAGGAGGTTTCCGGCCATGACCGAAAGGTTTTGCGGGGTGTCTGCCAGGGTTGGCGGAGGGGGATGACCTCTCCGGTCTTCCCGCAAACGGTTTCGGGGAGGACCGGAACGTTTCCGGTCGGGCCGCAAAGGGGACCGGGATCGGGCATACGGGTTCGCGCCGCGACCGGAGTGGTTGCGCTTATGCCGGAAAGCGCTCCGGTCTTCCCGCTCGCCTTCTCTTTCTTGCCGATGTTACGCCGCCGGGCAAGAGGAGGCATTCAGATGCCTCCCTGAAGAATCAAGAATGGGGAAGAAAACCGGGCATTCTTCATTCTGCATTAGCCCCCGCAGGGGACGCACTACGGCGCGGGGCCCCAGCGTTTCGTGAAGGGGTAATAGATCATCAGCGGTCGTCCGACGATATCCCGGGCCGGGACCGTGCCCCAATAGCGTCCGTCGAGGCTGTTGGCGGAGTTGTCGCCCATGGCCATGTAGCGGTCGGGTTCGACGGTGAACGTCTGGCCGGCACCGAAGTATTTTTCGTTGCGATAACCGGGATAGTCGTCGGCCTGGCGGGCGTTTTTGTCGAAGGCCGGCGAACCGGTGATCGGCGCGCCGTTGCGGTAGAGCGTGTGGTCGCGGATTTCCAGCTTGTCGCCGGGAAGGCCGACGAGGCGTTTGATGTAATACTGGTCGGTCGGCGTGCCGGGCGCCTGCCGGGCCTGAATCTCATGGAGTTCGGTGAGGTGATCGGTCCGGAAAACAAAGCCGTCGCCCACGCCCGGGCGAACGAAGTGGTAGCTGACGCGGTCCACAAAAAGCTGGTCGCCGGTGAGGATGTCGAACGAGAGCAGTCGCTGGCCGGCCCGGACGGTCTTGCCGGTGCGGAGCGCGAGTTGGCCGTTGGGAAGTTTCACGACTTTGCCGGCCGTCTGCGCCGGGTCGTTGAGAATCTCGCGCAGGAGGCGCGGGTCATCCGGGAAAAAGGCGTCGCGGATCACCTGGCTGAAATCGAAATCGCCGGGTACGGTAACGGTGGCAGGTGTCAGGCGTCCGCTGGCGTTGCCACCGACGAGGAGGGCGTATTCGCGATTTTGCGCCGGGAAGACGAGCCAGTTGCGGCCCTTGACCGCGCGCGACTCGGGCTGGCCGTTTATGGCGAGCGGGACGAGGACTTCGCCCGAGGCCGGGGCGTCGATCCGGCGCGGGCGCGAGCCGGTGAGGATGAGATTGGCGAACTTGCCAACCGGGCCGGGTTCGTCCGCGGGCGAGGCGTACACCTGGCCGGTCATCCCGTAGTAGCTCGGCCACATGGAATTGGTCGGGATCTTGAACGGCTGCACGATGTAGGTGCGGATGCCGAGGATGACGATCGCGGCGACGAGGAAAAATTCGACGTTCTCGACGAGGCCGGACTTGGGATAATGGGTGCCGCCGGCGCGCTTGAGCGCGGGTTCGAGGGCCTCGATCGTGATCTTGAGCCTGGCGGCGTCGGCGCGTTTTTTGAGCGCATCGCGCAGGGCGGCGGCCTTCGCCTGGAGGTCGGCGAGAACGGGGGCTTCGAGGATGTCGCGCCGGTAGTGGTAAATCTTGTCGGCCAGCTCGAGCCAGTTGGCTGCGTGCTTGCGCATCTTTTTTTCTTCGGAGAGGAACAGGCTGAACATGGCGTGGGAAATTGGATCGTGAAGGCGGCCAGACGGCGCGACGAAAAGGGCGGATGAAAGCAAGGAACCGCCGATGCGCCACATGATTTTCCCTGAAATTGCACACCGGAACGCCGGAACGCCGAAATCCGCCGAGCATTCCCGGGGCGGGACCATGCGATCGGGCCGGCAAGGGGCGAGGCGCGCCTCGTCCGGCAGGCAGCAGGGACGCCTGCCGCTGCTACGTCGCTCCGCGTAACATCAGTGAATGATTCGCGGGCCGGGATCGAAAAGCTCCCGGAGTTTGAGGCTGCTCTCCTGCGGATGCGGGCATCCGTTCAAGAAAACACCAGGGCGGACATCATCCTGCTCACTCCGCCGCACATGGCCACACGCCGGAATCCGGCCCGGCTTCATCCCGATCATTCGGGTTCCGTCGCCGATGACATCATTGCCGCCCAAACCAGCGGAATCCTTGCCGCCTACGCCCAAAAAATCCGTGAAATCGCACGTCAGGCGCAAGTCCCTCTGGTGGATATCCATGCCGCATGGCCGCGACTGCGCGAGACCGGGACCGACACCGACCTCTGGCTTAGGAACCGTAATGAAATAAACAGAGCAAAGATGCGCCGGGATTGAAGAGCGAGCCAAGGAACTGACGAGGGAGTTTACCGAGGTAAATGACCGAGTCAGCGACGCTGGCTCGCTCTT
>JAISAX010000590.1 GCA_031266495.1 Opitutaceae bacterium | reverse complement strand
CAAATCGCCGGGTTCAGGGGCAATGGCAAGGACGCGGCCACCCCGGCGATCACCGCCCGTTGATTCCCCCCGGCCCCCCTCCCCCCCCCCCTCCCTCCGCCCGTCGCGCTCGGCGAATGCGGTCTCGACCGCTTCCACCTTCCGAAAAACGACCCGGTCGCCGCCGAACGCATCTTTGCGTGGCAACGCGAAGCCTTCACCGCGCAGCTCGCCATCGCCCGCCGACTCGGCTGCCCCCTCGTCGTGCATTCGCGCGGGGCGTTCGCCGAATGTATCTCCATGATCGATACGAGCGGCGTGTCCTGGGAACGCGTGGTGTTTCACTGTTTCACCGAAGGTCCGGCGGAGATGGGCGAACTTCTCCGGCGTGGCGCCCGCGGCTCCTTCACCGGAGTCCTTACCTACAAAAACGCCGCCAGTGTCCGCGAAGCCGCCCGCGTGCAGGGGCTGGCGCGGCTGATGATCGAAACCGACGCCCCTTACCTCGCGCCGGCGCCGCACCGCGGCAAGCCCAACGAACCCGCCTTTCTCCGCCACACCGCAGACTACGCTGCCCGGGAAGTCTTCGGCGTCCCTTTCGCGGAGTTCGCTGCCACGACCACGGCCAACGCCAGGAAGTTTTTCGGGTTGTAGTATGACTTCATGACATGTTGCGCGGCAGGCAGCGTGGCACAGGCTCTCCAGCCCGTGTGAATTTTCGATTTTGGATTCTCGATTTTCGATTGAAGAAGCAGTTGGCATCGACTTGGAAAACGGCGCGGTAGCGCCCAATCGAAAATCGGGAATCGAAAATCCCGTTCCTGGGCGCGTGACCAACCAAGGCGTTCCTTCACTATCAACCTCACTCACACAAATATGCTCCTTCGTTCTCCTTTGACGTATCCGGGCTAGCCTAACACGGAAGATTCACCTGAATCAGGCGTTCCTTCGCAACCAACCTTATTCACATGAAAAATCCAATCCTCCCCGCCCTGTTCACCGGTGCTTCCTGCGCCGTGACCTGTCTCGCCTTCGCCGCTGCGGCGCAGGCTCTCGCCGCCCAGACAGTCGTGCTCGTCCAGGACACCTTCACCCTCAACGAAACCCGCACCGGAGGCAGCAACCTCGCCGGGACTTCCCCCGAACAGCAGGCCGGCAGCACTGGCAACGGCACCTGGAAAACAGGCACCGGTTCGCCCTCCGGCAAATTTTCCGCCGAAGGCACCATCGTCCGCGCAAGCGATGCCGCCGAGAACATTGCCGTCGAAATGCGCATTGCCATCCCGCAACCAATCGCCGTGACCACGGTCTCGGCCAGCATCGTCAACGCCACCTCGGACTGGCTCGCGATCGGCTTCCTCGGCAGCGACACGTCGAGTGCGCAAGCGTGGTTCGGCAACAATGACACCATTCTGTGGGTCATGATCCGTCCATCGGGAAGCTGGCAGGTATTCAAAAACGCCACCACCACCACACTCGCCAGCGGCACGTTCAGCGGATTCTCCCCCACCGCCACCTACACGCTGGGCATAAGCTACGACCCGACGACGCAGATGGCCCGCGCCTTCCTCAGCGACGGCAACACGGAAACCAGCCTGGCTTCCGCCAACGACGGCTGGTTCGCAACCGGACTCACCGCCGACACCTCGATCACCGCCACCGGTTTCCGCATCCACCCCAATAACAACGGCGGCACCCTCTCCGGCGCGTCCTCGGTGGACAATTTTCTCGTCACCACTCTCGCCACCGCCGCCATCCCCGAACCGCGCACCGCCACCCTGACGCTTGTCGGGTTGGTCCTGTCGGGGCTGGCCATCGGACGCCTGGCCCGGCGCTGACCATTCCTCCTGTAGTGCCCGCGTCATGACCGGCAACCGGCTGGCCGGCCTGCCGGCTGGAAACCGTCCGCGGGCGTTTCTCCCCCCCCCCCCGCCACAACCTCCCTTGCCATGCCTTCCTCCTCTCGTTTGCCGCGTGGTTTCACGCTGGTCGAACTACTGACCGTCATCGCCATCATCGGCATCCTTGCCGCCATCATCATTCCCGTTGCGGGCCGTGCGCGCGCCTCGGCCAGGAACATCCAGTGCGTCAGCAACCTCCGCCAGATGGGACCGGCCTTCGCCGCCTTCGCCGCCGATCACCGCGAACGGTATCCGGTTTCTTACGACAGCACCAATAATCCGGACAACAACTGGTACTACCATCTCGCCCCCTGGCTGGGGATGCAGGTGAAATACGACTGGGAATCGGTCAAACGCATCTGCAAGCCGGGCGGCCCTCTCGGCTGTCCCGACACCGATGTCACCGACACCACTCACCCCCAACCCTGGATCAGCTACAAAATGACCCAGGCGCACGCGAGTTGGCTGAACGCCCATGGCGGCATCACCACCGGCGGACTCCCTGTCGCCCGCATTGCCAATCCCGCCCAATCGCTGCTGGTGGCCGAAGGGCATTCCCATCCCCACTTCAACACCTGGGCGACCTCCGGCGATCCCGCCGCCGGACTCGTTTATCCGCATCGCGACAAGCTCAACGCCCTCTTTGCCGACGGACACGTAGGCTCCTTCACCGAACAACAACTCAAGGAACACTGGGACATCTGGTACACCCGGTCCCTTGATGGTTGAACGGCGTATCGGAAAAAAACATGAAAAATCAAAACATGAAATTACGCACCCTTCTCTCTCCCCGTGTTTCCCATCCTGTCCACCTCTTCGCGTTGCTTGCCCTGGCGGCGGCAACCCTGCGCGCCGCCGACTCCAGAGCAGCCGCCGGAGCCGGAGCCGGTTACGAACCGTCCGACATCACGGCGCTGTTTCCCGCCGCCGGCACGGCAACGACACTAACATTTCGCGCCCCGCCCGGCGGCGGCACGGACGGCGCGACACCCCATGCGTATCTCATAAAAAACTACGACGGACACGTGCTGGCGGAAGGCCGGGCAACGGTCAATGACATCGGACATCTTTCCATCACCACGACGTTGCCGTCCGGATACCACGAGGTGATTTTCGAGGCCGCAGGCGAGGCGCAAGCCACCGGCGTGTGGTGCCCACCTCCGGGCGAACCGCCGCCGGACGGTTTTTTGTCGATCGACACCGCGCTGTCGTGGCTGGCGAAACCGGAAACCCGGCCCGCGCTGGTCGCGAACCTGCGGCACGTGATCGGGACAGGCGGGCTGGCGCGCGAACGGCTCTCGTGGGCTGCGATTCGCCCGACGGAGGCGCGTCCCGAATGGGAAACCGCCCGGAACCGGAGCTACGAAACCACGCGCCGGCTCTATGTCGCCGCCGGCGTGCCGGTGCTGGAAATGTTTCACGACGCCCCGGCCTGGATGGGCCGGGCGCAGAAAGGAAAATTCCCCGACGATCTGGTCGCGGCCAGCCGCGCCTGGCGCGACGTCGCGTTGCGCTGGCACGACCTGTGGGGCGCTCTCGAAGTGTGGAACGAACCGGACATCGCCTTCGGCGGCAACCAGCCGTCGGATCAGTACGCGCCCCTGGTCAAAACCATCCGGCGGGCAATGCGTGATGCCGTGGTGGATACGCCAGTCGGAGGCGGCGTCTTTGCGTCGCTGAATCCGGCTTACCTGGAACTGGCGGCACGCAACGGGTTGCTCGACGAGTGCGATTTTCTGTCGTTCCACTACTACGGCAATCCGCTCGGGCTGGAACGGCTGGTCGGCCAATATCGCGGCTGGCTGGCGACGTCCGGATACGCGACAAAACCATTGTGGATGACCGAGGTCGGCCTGTCGCGCCCCGGCAAAACCGGCGTGCGTCCTCCGATAAAGGAGCAAGCCGCCACGGCGCTCGCCTATGCAATGCAGGCCGTCGAGGCCAGGGCGTGCGGCGTGGCCCGGTTTTTCCCGTTCGTGTATGTCGATTACAGCGAGCACGACGACAGCCGCCACTTCGGGATGCTCGACCGCAACGGCTCTCCGCTACGCATGTTGGCCGCGTCGGCGCAAGCGGGACGGGCGCTCGCCGGGATGGAGTATGCCGGCGATATTCCGGCGGCGACGGTTCCCGGCGCGGAGCGTATCCGTGTTTTTGTGGCAGACGGGAAAAAATCGGTGGCGACCGGAAACGAGCAAACGGCGCTGGTCGTGATCTATACGGGCAAGGCGGTGGCGGCTGCGACGACGACGGCGACGGCTGCCGACGCGGAGGTGACATTGCCCTTCGTCGCGCTGTCGGCGCAAGGCATCGACGGACGTTCACTCCCGCTGAAGACGGGCGCGAAAAAAGCGCCGGCGGGCGACGGGCTTGTTTATCTCCGGGTCGCCCGCGCCTCGCTCGCCGATAGTCTGAAAACGGATACGGAAGCGATGCGTCTGTATCAACTGGGCAAGGCGGCGGCTCCGGTCCTGCCGCCGGTTGCGTCGATTGTCCTGCAACCGCGGATCGACCCGGAAAAGATGCAGGCGATTTCGTCGCGCGGATATTTTCTCCCGGCCGGTTGCGAACACCTGCCGGTCACGGTCGGCGTGAACAATCTCGGCGACGAGGCGCGCACCGTCACGCTCCGCGCGGACGGTGCGACCGGGACAAGCGTCACAATCCCCGGCGGAAAGCACGAGCAAGTGACGCTGGACGTGAAAATCGCCGCCTTGCCGGCAGGTGTGACCGGTGACGACCGTCTGTTGTCGATCACGGCGACGGCGGACGACGGCTCTCGCATCGGACCGGCGGCGCTGACCCTGATTCCCTCGCTTGGCGAAGGCGACATTGCCGCGCATCTCAAGACGAGCGCATATCATTTCGCGCTGACGGCGGGCGAGGCCTACCGGTGGGATCGCAACGCCAACGGCACGGTGACATTCGCGCACGGACCGCCGGCTGCCTGGGGATTCACGATCAAATTTCCACCGGGCGTGGACCGTTGGGCGTATCCACGTTTCACGCTTCCGCAGGAAGTGGCGCAGTCGCGCATCACCGGCGTGCTGGTGAGGGCGCGCTGTTTGAAACCGGCCATCGTGCGCCTGATGTCGTGGAACGACGACGGGGAGATGAGCGTAACACATTTTCCCATCATCCCCGCCGACGGCGAGTGGCACGTGACCTACGTGCCGCTGGCGAGCTATCAGGGATTTTCCGTCGTCGATCCCGGAACCATCCGGATCGCGAAACTCTCGGTCGGGTTCAATTCGCAGACCGATGAAAACGCCCTCGAAATCAGCGACCTCTACGTGATCGGCAAATGACCTGCCTCCCCCCCCCTCCCCCTCCGGCACCAGCACCGGAACACGGG
>JAISAX010000587.1 GCA_031266495.1 Opitutaceae bacterium | reverse complement strand
CTCTCGTATCTGTCTGTGTCCGACCCCGGGGGGCCGGGGGGGGGGGGGGGGGGGGGGGCCCCGTATGCGTTGGGAAAATACAAAGTTGTGCTTTTGCCGAATATGGAGATGCTCGATGCAACAACAGCGAAAGCGCTGGAGGAATTTGTCCGGAACGGCGGCTGGTTGTGGGCGGACGGACGTTGCGCGTTTCTGGATGTCGGCATTTTTTTGCGGAACGAAATTCCCGGACATGGTCTCGCGCGTGTATTCGGTTGCAACGAGGCGGATTTTATCGCCGTACGCGAATCGGAAAGTTTTTTGTTGAAAAACAGAACCGGATCGGGATTGGAATCGGGATCGGGATCGGGATTGGAATTGGAATTAAAACCGTTTCGGTTCAAACAAAAACTCGCTGCAACAACCGGGGAGACAACGGTTACCTGCAACGGCGAGCCGGTTGGTATGCGTAATCATTACGGCAAGGGTTGCGCGGAATTGCTCGGCACGTATTTGTGCCTGGGCATTCACGCGGCGATGGACAATCCGGTGATGAAAGCACAACTGGAAGCCATGCAAAATGTCATTGTTGATTTTGTCCGTGCCTCCGGTGTGCCTGTCCGCAATGATATAACAACCGGTTTTGAAATCAGCCATCTGGCGAATGACAAACTGGATGTTTATATTGTCACAAACCGGAATGCCGGCGGAACGGAATTGAGAATGCCGTTGTTGCAACCCTGTACAACGGTTGAATGTCCGCAGGGTGGCGCATCCTTCGTTGGTGGTGTCGTCCGCCGTGACTTTGCTCCGATGGAGTCCGCGCTTTTTGTCTGCCGGAAACTGTCACGCCAATGACAGTTCGGTCCGGATAACCCCGGCAACGCGGCGACCCAACACCCGGTAGCCCTCGTCAACAAGGTGGGCGTGGTCGAGGTAATACGACGCGGCAAAATTTTTCGTCACCGCGTAAAGATCGTTAACCGGGACGCCAAGGCGGTCCATCACGGCGCGGGCGGCGGCGTTATGGCGTTCGATATCGGCATTGGTGCGGCGATTCCGGCTCTGGCTCCCGTCGGGATTCATTGCGGTTGTAAGGGCAAAAACGATACGCGCCCGCGGACAGGCGGCGCGCAGCCGGCCATGAATCCGTTCCAGCATTACGGCGTATTGGTCCGGCGGATTGAGCTGGATCGCCTCGCCATTCCAGCAGGCGGCGTCCCAATGGCCATTGTTCCAGTGGACAAGGTCGAACTCGCCGGGAGCGCCGGCCAGATTGAGCCACGAGTCGAGATTGACCATCGTGTACTGCGTGTAGCGGCAGTTGTCCTCGGGGTAAAAAACATTGGCGTAACCGGCCAGTTCATCCCGGACGCAGCCGCAGTACCCGAGTCGTATCGAATCACCAAGCAACAGGATTTTTTTCACGAAGCCAAAAAGCGCGACAAAACCCGGCGAGTCGAGCCGGTTCACTGAATGTTCAGGGAACGGCTGAAGAACAGATTGCAGTCTAAGGTCAAAAGTCAGAAGGTCGGAAGGTCGAAGGTCGTCAGCGGCCCGCCGGAGCGGGCCATCCTTGCAAAATGCCCCGCGTAGCGAGACTGCTGGCGACCTTTGACCTTCCGACCTTCTGACTTTTGACCTTTGCCCCCCCCTCCAGCCAGCCGTCCCTTCACCGCCACTCGTGGCGAGGATAACGGCGCGACAGCTCGGCCTTCACCTTCGGATACATGTCGCGCCAGAAACTCGTCAGGTCATCCGTCACCTGGATCGGGCGATGGTTGGGGGCGAGCACCGCGATCTTCACCGGCACGCGCCCGTGGCCGAGCGTGAATTTCCCTTCCACGTCGTAAAGCTCCTGTATCCGTGCCGACAATACCGGCGGACCTTCCTCCGCATACTCGATCCTCGAGCGCCGTCCGTTGCCCATCACCAGCCGCTCGGGCAGATAATCGTCGAGCACCGCAAGCTGCTCCGGACGCAGCCATTCGCGCAACACCGGCATCACCGGCTTGTCCTTCAACTCGCGCGCGCCATAGCTGCCGTAGCAGATCTGTTCGATCAGTGTCGCGCGGTCGGCATCGGTGATCGGCGCCACTTCCAGCTCGGGGAACCATTCGGCCAGCCGGTTCACGCGGACGATCCACTGCTCCACATTTTCGTTCCACTCGCCGAGCTGGATGCGGCCCGCCAGCACCTCCTCCGCCAGCAAGGCCGCCGCCGCGCTTGCCGGCGGCTCGTCGGCGGTCTGCTTCGCCTCCAGCACGAGGCCGCGGAATGTCCGTTCGCGCCGGGCGATCACCCGCCGGGCCTGCGCGTCGAAGACCACGCCTGTCTCGTCGCGATAATCCGCCGGGAACAATTCGCGCAGCCATTCTTCCCGTACGGCGGTGGCGAGCGAGAGCAGCACGTTGACCTCGCCGCCTCGGCCTCCGATCTCGCTCACTTCGGCGGCCACGAGCAACGGCGCCCGCTGGATCGCGCTCTCGCGGGCGAGAAGCCCGCGCCGCCGGTGGACGAGCTCGCAGCGCAGCGTGCCCGCGTCGAGCCGCTTCGCGAGGTGGTCGGAAAATCCCGCGAGCACGCATTTGCAGATCTCCGCACTCGCCGACGCGCCCGCCTCTCCCTCATTCCCGCCGCCCTCCGCACCTGCATCGAGCCCTTCCTTTTCCGCAATCTGCAAAAATTGCGCGAACAACGGCCCCACCTGCCGGGCGCCTTGCGCATGGATGCCGAGACGGCGGCACGCATCCGTCGCATAACGCTCCCGGTCGGCATGACGCCAGGCGCGCATCAGCAGGAAAAAGTCGCTTGCCGCCTCCTCGCCGAGCGCCTCCTCGCGGGCGTCCCCGATCTCGCGTGACACGCCGCGCAGGAGAAAATTCCGTCCCTGCACGAGCGCCGCCATCAGCGCCACGCTGCGCACGCACCCGCGCCGGTCCGCCTCCAGCAGCATGCGCGCATAACGCGGATGCACAGGAAAACGCAGCATGCGCCGGCCCGTTTCGGTGATTCGCGTGGCACGGGCCTCCAGCTCGTGTTCCGGAAGTGGCGCGAGCGTCCCGCCCGCCGACGGCGAAGCCGCCGGATCGGAAGTGGCACGGGCGTCCAGCCCCGGATGGTAGCCGGGGCCACCAGCCCCCGC
>JAISAX010000556.1 GCA_031266495.1 Opitutaceae bacterium | reverse complement strand
CCCCCCCCCCCCCCCCCACGCAATCAGAAATCTGTTACGTGGACGGGAGAACGCGAACGCCAGGGCAAGCGCCTCCCTCCGTCCTTGTTTTCAGACAAAACGGCGGCGTGCCCAAAAAGCAATGGCAAGAGCCGCAACTCCGCCGAAGACCGCCCATGTGGAAGGCTCGGGAATATTGGAGGGCGTCGCAAACTGCACATCGTCCAGATAGAAGGCGGTTTGGCTACCGCCGCCATAACCGGCGTTGAATGCAATCGAGGACACCGAAAGATCAGTAATCTTGCCGATCTGCTCGGCGGTCAGCGAAAGCACAGTCACGCTGTTGAGGCTGACGCTCAGGCTTCCCGCTACCTTGTCGAAAGAAATATTCAAACGGTTCCAGTTGCCCGCAGTGAAGCCGGCATCGGTATCGGAAACGCCCGTGACGATCTCACCCGATGCGTTGCGGATATACAAACCCTGCCCGACTGACCCGGTAATCGCTCCGGGATTATAGACAACGAAATCAAAAGCCTTCCCCCCCCCCAGCCCAAAATCCACCCGGTAATTGACCACGCTGTAATCCGGAGCCTTCTTGATCCAGAAATCGAGACTGCCTGCCTCCACGGTCTCATTCAGCCCATGTTTAGCAGAGGCGGAGTAGTTGTTGGTATCGTTGTCCAACAAAAACAAGCTCTGTGTGCCGTTGTGCGCCTCGGCACCGCTGATCGCGACGGTCCCATTGCTTGTCGCATTCAGGCCAGCCCCCCAGCCATTTGTGCCGGTAGTGGTCAGAACCGCGCCATCGCTCCACGCGGGAGCCTCGAAATCCTCGTTGATCAGGAGAGCCGCCTGCACTGCCGATGTAAGGGCAAACGCAGTGGCGAGAATGGCAGTTGTCCGAAAGGACACGCCTGAAGTTTTAATATCCAAGGCAGATTTTTTCATTTGAATTTAAGTTAACGAAAATAAACTTTCACTTAAAATTCGTGATTTCAAGTTTAAAAATCGACGGCCCGCGTTTTTTGGACAGCAACGGTGTTATGACGAAAACGCCACGCAAGCGCGCCACTCTCACCGAAATCGCCGCCAAGGCCGGCACCTCGGCGGCCACTGTTTCGTATGTGCTCAACGAAAAAGGCGCGGTCGGCACCGAGACCCGCGCCCGGGTTCTCTCCGCCGCGCGCGCCCTCGGCTACCAGACCCGCCCGCGAGCCTCACGCTCCGGCGCTGGCGAAAACGGCCTCAAAAACCTCACGCTCGTCTGGGTCAACACCAGCCCGCGCTGGCAACAATCCTGGCTCTCCAGCCTGCTCAGCCACACCATCGCCACCAGCCTGCAAGCCTTCGGCGGACGGCTGCACACCGTGTTCTGCAACGAAGCCGATCACACCGGCCAGATCGTCACCGGGGAAGAAGACGCCCTCCTCGTCGCCGGGCGTCCCGGCGCCGATTTCTGCAAAAAACTCCCCGCCCGCTTCCCCCGCCTCAACATCATCTGCCAGCCCTACCCCACCGGCACCTCCTTTATCGACATCGACCACATCTCCACCGGACGCAGCCTCACACGGCATCTGATCGCGCACGGACACCGCCGCATCGGCTTCGTCAGCAACGACCGCGACCACCCGTATTTCGAACAGCTCTACATCGGCTACCTGCACGCCCTCGACGAAGCGCGCATCCCCCTCCAGCCCGCATGGGTCCTCCGCCGGCACGACGCCCCCAGCATGACCATCGAAACCAGCGAACCCATCGAAACCCTCGACTCACAGCTCGGCCGGCTCATCAAAAAAATCGGCACGCCCTGCGCCCTCCTCGCCGCCAACGACTGGATCGCCGGAGCCATTTACCAATACGCGCAGCGTACGGGACTACGCATTCCCGACCACGTCAGCGTGGCCGGTTGCGACAACGATCCCAATATCTGCAACCTCCTTACCCCCGGCCTCACCACCTGCACGGTCCCCTACGAGGAAGTCGGACGCGAAGCCGTGCACTGGCTGCGCGCCATCGTCGCCGGCACGCCGCCCCACCGCCAGCCCGGAACCCTGCTTCTGCGCGGGCACGTCGTGGAACGTCAGTCGGTAGCCACGATGTGACTCAAGGTTTTGCCAGACACTCTCAGGAGGAACGGTCGAAAATCTCCGGGGTTACGAGTCCGGTGACGGGACGGCCGGCGAGGTAGTTTGCGATATTGGCGAGGGCGCGCTCGCCGCAGTCCGGATAAACATCGGGGAGTGGGACCGGCAATGTGTGGCAAGTGGTGTGTGTGAACCGTCCGCACAACTCGCCGTTTCCGGGCGTTGACGCCAACAACGAACTCATCGGGCGCAAGGCGTGCGAGACTGTCGTCAACCAGCTCATCCACAACCGGCACGGTTTGCCGGAGCATCCCAACGAGATTCTGGTGCCGGGGCGCTGGGTGGAATGAGACGAGTATCCGGAAAATGGATGCAATTCGCCCAAAAACAGCAAACGTTCAGGTGCGCTCCTTCAGGAACCGCAGGGAAATAACCAGAGAGAACTTGCCTGGTCCTGAATGACGATTTACCCGACTGAAGTTACGCGGAACGACGTGGCACGGGCTTCCAGCCCGTGGACGGATCGGCAGTAAAGCGCCGCCTCCCTGCTCTCCTTCATGTCATTCACTGTAAACAACTGTAACTCTCTCAAACAAATAATCTTGTCTGGAGGCAGAGGGCGACG
>JAISAX010000450.1 GCA_031266495.1 Opitutaceae bacterium | reverse complement strand
ATTAACGTCTTCAATAGCCTCGACATCAGAGGCTGACACCGGGGCGAACTCGCGTCGCCCGAAGACCGTAAAAATCGCGCCGACACCCGCCGTCTCTGTCACCGGGACGCGCGTCCCTGCCACCAGGGGACACGTCTCCGGGGCCGGTCTGGTTGTCCCCGCGCCAGAGACGATCCCGTCTCCGGCACAGGGACAAACGTATCCGGACCGGAGACATGGGTATCCGGATCGAAGATACCTGTATCCGGGGCGGAGACACGCGTCGCCGGTCCTCAAGACGCGACATTCCTGCCGTGGAAACGCACGTCTCCGGAACCGGAGACCCATGATACCGGCGTCGGAGACACGCGTCTCCGGCGCTTCCATACCGATGTTATTTGCCGACGTTGCGCAAGACCGCACACATGCCGGCGCCGACGACGTGACGAACGCGAAACGAAGATCGGGTAGCCTTTGGCCGTGAGACACGACGATTAAAGCGAACAACAAACCAACAACCAACAAACAACAAACATGCATACACAAAAGAAGACAGAGGCAGCTGCGCTGCTTGCGGCGCTGGCAATGACAGGGGCGACAGCCTGGGGCATATCGATCAACACGGTGACGATTGGCGGAGCCGGGAACGAGCCGGACTCCCGCAAGATGGCATGGGACGGAGGGACGAACAACTACGGGTCGGTGCCTTACCAGTACCAGATCGGGACGACGGATGTGACGAACAGCCAGTATGTGGAGTTCCTCAACGCGGTCGAAGTGACACCGGAAACGAACACGCTGGGCCTCTACAACAACAACATGACCAGCTCCTCCCGCGGAGGCATCGAGTGGGACGGCATCACCGGCCAGTATGTGGTGAAGCCGGAGTTTGCCGACAAACCGGTGAACTACGTAACGGTGTATGACGCGATGAGGTTCACGAACTGGCTGACGAACGGAGCGTCGCAGGGAGCGTCAACGGAGACGGGAGCGTACATCCTGCTCGGGGGGACGGCGATCCCGGCAAACGCGACGGTCGGGCGTTCGTTCGGAAGCGGGTTGCCCGAGACGGGCACGGTGTGGGCGTTGCCGAGCGAGGACGAATGGTACAAGGCGGCGTATTACAGCGTGGCGGACAGCACCTGGTCGCTGTATCCGAACGGGAGTGACAGCATAAACGGCGGCGACGCCAACTACTGGGGTTCCGGAAACGGAAACGATCTGGTAGAAGCGGGGCGACTCAAAGCGAATCCGAACGGGACCTATGACATGGCGGGTAACGTATGGGAATGGAATGACACGCTGATCACGGAGTGGAATGGCACCACCATTAATGCCTATGGGATACGTGGCGGTTCGTATGGCGACCCCGCCACCTACGGTGCCTCCACGGGGCGCGGCAACGGCACTTTCTACGACGCCGATGCCGGCAGCCCCGCCCTCGGTTTTCGCGTGGTGTTGCTGACCGGCCTCACGGTCGTGCCCGAGCCGGGGACCTATGCCGCGATGATGGGTCTGATGGCGTTGATAACCGGTTTGTGGATACCAAAGTCAAACCGGAACGGTCGCCTGCATACCATCAGTGGGAAGGCGTAACTGATGTTACGCACGTCGAAGGTAGGGGCTTCGCTTGCGAAGCCCCTACGAAGGGCATCGCGTAACATCAGGGAGTAAGAGAAAGAGCAGGAGAACGAGAACGAGAAAGAGAAGGAGTGGGAGGACCGAGCCGCCATTTGACAGCGCCGGACCCTCCTTCCAGGCTACGGTGTTTCAAGCAATGCCGCCCGCGCCCACGCCCACGTTCATGCCCGTTTTTGCCAACGATCCTGCCGTCCTGCCTCCCCCCCCCCCCTTTCCTGCGGACGGGGGCAGCCGCCTGCCCGGCCCGCTCGAAACGGAAATCCGCCGCATCTACCGGCGCAGCCCGCTGTACACGCAACGCTTCCCGCTTCACGAAGAACCGTTGCACTGGAATTGTTACAAAAAAATCCCCGCCCTCTCGAAAAACGAGATCGTCGAACGCGGGCACCGGGCGTTTTTCGAGGACTACACGGTGATCGAGCGCGGACTCCGGGAACACCGCTACGAATACGAATCCACCGGCGGCACCACCCGGTCGCCCATGACCGTGATCATGGAGGACGGCTGGTGGGACGCGCAGTCCACGCGCGCCTGGCAAGCCCATCCCCTGCTCGCCCCCCTCGCAGGCCGCCCGCACCGCCGCTGCATCCTCGCCCCGGTCGGTTGCTCCAGCAACCTGTGCCCGTATGAGGACCACCCGTTCCCGCACCGGTATTTCAACGGCGTCGTGTACCTCAACCTCACGAGCGACCCCTTCGTGTTCCCCGAAAGCGAGTGGGACCGCATCGTCACGGAACTCCAGGCCGTGCAGCCCGACGTGATCGAGGGCGAACCCGTTTACCTGTCGCTGCTGGCCCGCGCCGTGCAAAAACGCCGCGTCACCGTGCCGGGCGTGAAAGTCGTCATCCTCACCTACGGCAAGGCCAGCAAGCAGCACGCCGCGCGCATCGCGGACGTTTTCCCGGCTGCGCCGCAGGTCGATCTCTACGGCTCGACCGAGGCCGGCTACATCTTCATCGGCGAGGCGTTTCGCGACAACATGCGCGTGATCGACAAGAATGTCTTTGTCGAACTCGTGCCGTATCAGGATTTCCGCGACGTTTTCCGGATCCACGTCACCACCCGCGACCGCGAGGCCATGCCCCTCCTGCGCTACCATACGGGCGACATCGTTCGCCGGATGCCCGGCGGCGGCTTTCGCCTGCTCGGTCGCGAAGGCGGTCTCCATGTCGCGACCGCCGCAGGCGCCGGAAACGCCGCGAGCGACGCCGCCGGCCACCGCCTCATCTCGCCCTCCGAAGTGGACGAGGCGCTGGAGCAGGCCTCCCCGACAGCCGGCGCGGCAGCCGGCACGGCAAGCGGCGCGGACGGCAGCGCGGACGGGTTCCGCTGCTGGCATTACAGCCTCGTGCAAACGAGCGACACCCGCTGGGATTTTCACTACGTGGCCGACCACGCGGCGCCAGCCCACGTCGAAACCGCCCTCGCCGCCCTGCTGGGCGAAGGCGCGCGAGTGGCGGCCTTCCGCAAAAAATTCATCATTCCCGCCGCGAGCGGGAAATTTGC
>JAISAX010000251.1 GCA_031266495.1 Opitutaceae bacterium | reverse complement strand
CCCAATCGTTCCGGGCTAAGCCACATGGCTGCAAAATCCAAAATCGGGAAACGGGAATCGAAAATCCCCCCCCCCCCCCCCCGGCGTTCGCAATCCGTTGGCCCGCGAGTATGGATTTGCCACAACGTCATGCCAACGTCATGCAGCCCTCTTCGCCCGGCTACCGCGGCGAGCAAACCAACCATCATGAAATTCACCCGAACCCTTAAACTGTCCACCGTCCTGTTCGGCCTCGCCGCCGGGCTCCAGGCACAGGATGCTCCCGCCGCCGCTCCGGCTGCCGAAGCTCCCGTCGCCGACATCTCCGAAACCGAAGCCTTGGAATCCCTTGGCTGGTTCATCGGCGATCGCATGATCAGACAGCAATTTCAATTGACCAACCTCTCCGAAGAGCAGAAGTCCGCCATCATCAAGGGCATCACCTCATCCCTCAACAGCGATAAGGGCCCCGATTTCGAAAAGGTCGGCCCCGCCATCGACAAGGTGGTCCGCTCCCGCCAGGAAGCCGCCCAGGCCAAGGCCGCCGAGTCGGGCAAAGCCGAAGCGGGAAAATTCTTTGCCGGGCTGAAGAACAACAAAAACGTCACCATCCTTCCGAGCGGCCTCGCCTACGAGACCATTGCCGAAGGCAGCGGCGAAAAGCCCAAGGCCACCGACACCGTCAAGGTTCACTACACCGGAAAGCTTCTCGACGGCACTACCTTCGACAGCTCCGTGGACCGCGGCGAGCCCGCCGAATTCCCGCTCAACGGCGTGATCCCCGGCTGGACCGAAGGCCTCCAGCAGGTGAAGAAGGGCGGCAAGATCAAGCTCTACGTCCCCTCCGATCTCGGCTACGGAGCCAACGGCGCCGGTGGCAAGATCCCGCCTTTCGCCACCCTGGTGTTCGACGTCGAACTGCTCGACATCACGGCAGCCCCGGCGGCGCCGGCCGCTCCCGCTGCCGCCAATTGAGACATCCTGTCCATCTTCAGCACCCGAGACGAAGGGCGGTCCATTCCGGGCCGCTCTTTTTCGTTTTTCGTGTTTGGCAAGCCTGCCGCACGGGCTTTCGTCTCCCGCACAACAGATGCACGCCCAGGACGTCAATCTCTACTTCGTCGGATTCATGGGAACCGGCAAGACCACTGCCAGCCGCGTGGTCGCGCAACGCCTCGGCTTCCACTGGATCGACAGCGATCACGAGATCGAACGCCTGCAAGGCCGCACGATCCCGGAAATCTTCGCCACCGACGGCGAGGCCGCCTTCCGCAAGATGGAACGCGATTTTATCGAAACCGGCCACCCCGCCACCCGCCAGGTCGTCGCCTGCGGCGGCGGACTCGTCGTGCAGCCCGGCATGCTCGACCTGCTCCAGGCTCGCGGCATCGTCATCTGCCTGCACGCCACGATCCAGACCATCCTCGATCGCACCCGGGGCAACTCGCGCCCGCTCCTCAATGTGGAGGATCCCGAACAACGCATCCGTGCGCTCTATGCCGCCCGCGAACCCGTTTACCGCCGCGCTGGCACGCTGATCCTGACCGACAACCGCCCCATGCACGACATCGCCCGGCACGTGCTCCGCATCTACCAGCGCGATGCCGCGGACTTTGCCCGGGCCCGCGAGCGGTCCGCCACTCATGGAAACCCGGCGTGAACTCCTTCGCGCCCGCCTGCTCGCGCTCGGCTTCGACGACGTGCGCTTCGCCCGCGCCGACGACATCCCCGGCAGCCGACTGCGCGCATGGATCGCCGCCGGCCACCACGCGGACATGCACTGGATGGAACGCACCGAGGACAAACGCATCTCCCCCGGGCTGGTTCTCCCCGACGTCGCCACCGTCATCATGCTCGGCATCAACTACTGGCCGGGAGAAAGTGGCGCGGGCTTTTTCCGCCAATCGCCCATGCCACGGTCAAAGGTCTCAAAGTCTGAAAGTCGCAAGTCACCACCGCGCGCTCCGCGCGCATCCCTTGAAGAGCGCGAAGCGCAGACTCGCCTTTTGACTTTCAGACCTTCGACTTTCGACTGCTGCGCTGCGGGCGTCCCGCCCGCTGAATCCAATGAAGAATGCAGAATGAAGAATGCGGAATGTCCGGAACCGGCGGTCGAAGCATCCTCCTCATTCTTCATTCTCCATTCTTCATTCTCCATTAGCCCCGCAAGGGGCGCGGCCCCCCCTCCCCCGCTCTCTCCCTCTGATTCCCCCTCCGCCGCTCCCGTCTGGGCGCGTTACGCTCTGTATTCGGATTATCACGACACAGTAAAACCCGGCCTCCAGGCGGCTGGCCAGGTCATTGAGAAGCTGTTTGGCGTCGGCCCGCACGATTACCGTTATTACGTGGACGCCGGTCCCGTCCTCGAACGCGCTTGGGCGGCGCGGGCGGCGCTCGGTTTCCAGGGGAAAAACGCCATGCTCATCTCCCGGGAATTCGGCAACTGGCTTTTTCTCGCCGGGATCCTTGCGCGCATCGACATCGAGCCCGACCCGCCGCTCACCCGCGCCGCCGCCACCCGCGAAGAACCCGGGCTGCTCTGCGGCAAATGCACCCGCTGCCTCGACGCCTGCCCCACGCAGGCCTTTGCCGCGCCGGGCGTGGTCGATGCCCGCCGTTGCATCTCGTACCAGACGATCGAGAACCGCGGCATCATCCCCCGCGACCTGCGCGCCGGCATCGGCAACCGGATCTATGGCTGCGACATCTGCGCCGAAGTCTGCCCCTGGAACCGCTTTGCGCAGGCCAGTCGCAGCCTGCTCCTGACGCCGCGCCCTGAACTGCGCGAACTCGCCCTGATCGAAATCCTCGAACTGACGCCGGAAAAATTCGCCACCCTCTTCCGCAAGACGGCGATCAAGCGCGTCAAGCTAGCCGGCCTCCTGCGCAACGCCTGTATCGTCGCCGGCAACACGCGCGCCCGGGAATGTGGCGATGCGTTGATCCGGCTTGCCACGCCCGGCGGCGAAAGCGGTCCGCCTGCCGTCGTCCGCGTCCACGCCGTCTGGGCCTTGGCGCGCCTCGGCGAACTCGCGCGCCTCGCCGCCGCCCGCGCCGCCGAAACCGATCCGCTCGTCCTCGCCGGATACGCCGCCGAAACGGCCTGAAGGAACTGAAATTACGCAGGCGAGGGATACCGGGCGATGCGAAGGCGCGGAAGCGCCGGACTACCAGCTTCGTGTAACATCAGTTAAGAACTGAAGTTACGCGAAGTCGGAGCGGCGGCATTCCTGCCGCTCCGACGAGGCGCGAAGCGCCTCGCCACTTTGCCTCTCGAACCGGCGACGCTTCGCGTCGTCGCAGCGGTCTGGAGTCCGCCGCTCCGGCTCCCGCATGCGTAATATCAGTTAAGAACTGATGTTACGCAGGAGAGGGGTTTTGTAGCAACAAGGGGCTTCGCAAGCGAGGCTACAAAATCCCTGCCTGCGTACCATCGGGCAAGATTAAGTATTGCGGCAGGATTTCAGGCGGGCAGGGTGCGGGGGAGATTCCCGATCAATCCGGGTAATTACATTCCTTTTTCCTTATTTTTCCCTTATGAA
>JAISAX010000198.1 GCA_031266495.1 Opitutaceae bacterium | reverse complement strand
CCCCCCCCCCCCCCCCCCGCACACAGCGCAACGCACACGCACACACATGAACCCTGTTTTCCAGATGATTGCCCCGACACGATTTCTTCGTTTCTTCTCCGCTCTTGCGGTTGCATTTCCGTTCGCATTCGCATTCCCGTTCGCAGTCGTGGCTGCACCGGACGTCACCGTCACCATGAAACGCGACGCCGATTACGCACGACTTCCCGTATTTGAAGTCCGTAACCCCGGAAGCACTACACTCGCCGTCACCATTGCCAGCAGCCTGGAGGACACCGGGGGCGAGCTTCGGCAGCAAGCCACGGCCACCCACACCGTGCCGGCCAACGGCACGGCCACGCTGCCCGCCTGTGCGGACCCCGCGTTCACCGTTCTCCGCGACGACATCGCGCTGCTGCGCTCCCGCATCACGCTCTCCACCGCACCCGACGCCGAACCCGTTACCCATTCGGCCATCGTCGGCACGCCACGCCCGGTTGCCCGCGACGGCGACTATTTTGTCGGCATCAACGCCGCGCTTCCCCGTTATACGGCCGAGGAGCAGTGGCGCCTGCTCCGCATGATGCGCGAAGCCGGCATCACGAGCGTCCGGATCGAGCCGGGTTTTCGCGCCCGCGATCCCGGGACCGGCGACTACGCGACGCTCAACCCCGGCAACGTGGAGCAATCCCTTCTCGCCTGCGAAGCCTACGGCATGAACACCCTTTTCCTGCTCTCGTATTTCCCGAAGCCGTTTTCCGGCAGCGCGGAGAAAGCTCATCTTGCGTATGACTGGGCATATGTAATGGCCAAGCACTACAAGGGACGCGTCCACGACTGGCAGTTCGGCAACGAAACCAATTCCGGCTGGGGGGCCTACGGCGCCGCCGCGGACATGGCGGTGCATAACCAGGCCATGTCTTTCGGCGTCCTTGCCGCCAATCCCGATGCCCGCCCGGCCACCCTTGGCATCGCGGAAGCCCTGCCCTACTATCTCCGCGAACTCTTTCGCAACGGCCTGGCTCCCTACGTCAAGGCCGTGACCGGGCATCCCTATTGCGGCGTTCCCGAATCCGGCGTATCCAAACTCATGGCCAACCGCCGCGTGATCTGCGAATTCGGCGGCGACCAGGAAATCTGGGCCACTGAAGTCGGCTTCTATCATGGCCCCTCCACTACCGTTAATCCCGTCACCGAACAGCTCACCCAGTCCAACGGATACAGCCTCGAAACCCAGGCCGACCAGCTCGCCCGTCTCTATCTGCTCGCCCGCGCCCAGGGCATCGAGCGCGTGTATTGGTATAATCTTTACGGGAAACGTGACCGGGAAACCTACTGGTTGCTTGACGAAAACTTCAACCCCCGGCCTGCCTACGAGACACTCAAACTCGTCACCGCATTTTTACGCGGGACAACCCCCCTGGGCGGCACCGGGCCGGACGAACCCTTGCAATACCAACTCTATCGCAAGCCGGACGGCGGCGCGGCGAGTCTCGCCCTCTGGTCGGTTCGCAACAACACCCGCGCCCGACTCCACTTGCCCGCCGGGCTTGCCCTCACCGTGCGCGATACCAACGGCAAACCGGTCCGCCTTCCCGAACCCGCGCTCACTCCCGACGGACGGGACGCCACCTGGTCGCTGACCATCGGCCAGACCCCTCTGCTCATCGAGGGGCTGCCCCCGACAACCCAACCCTGGACGCAACTCGACCTGCTCGCCAACTCCCTCGATTCCCGCGCCTTCAACCTCCCGCTCCATCGCCAGGAAACCCGCGCCGGCGAAACCATCGCCATCCCGCTCGTCGTTTACAACCCGGGCAAACAACCCGTGCGGGCGCACCCCGTGGTGCTCAAAAACTATCCCGGTTGGGACGTCCGGGTTCCCGCGCCCTTCGACATCGCGCCCGGACAGACCGTCACCAAAACCATCGCCGCGAGCATCCCCGCCGACAGCGTCCCCGGTGTCGAATACCGTCTCCGTTTCGCCGTGGAGACAGCCGGCCCGCGCCGCACCACCCCCTTCGAGACCCGCATCCATCTGTATGGACAATTCCCCTACGGCCCGCTTTTCGCCGACGACGGCCATGCGCCCGGTTACCCCGTCCGCCGTCCCGACTTTGACGAAGGCGTCCTCCCCACCAGACCCTCCAAAGACTTCGCCGGTTTCGGACGCGAAAACCTCACCGCCCGCCGCGCAACACCCGATACGAAAGTGGACGGCAATCTCCAGGAATGGGACCCCGCCGAATTCGTCACCCTCGACCAGGGTGGCCAATGGATACTTCGCGACGTGGGCGCCCCGCACCGCGAAGAATGGTTTGTGCGCGCCGCCCTCCGTTGGGACGACACCTGCCTTTACGTTGCCTGGGCCGTCCTCGACAACGACCTCAGCCACCTCGACCTCGTCAGCCGCGATTGGCGCGATTCCGACAACCTCCGTGTGTTTCTCAGCTCCGAAGAACCTGAAAAGCGCCAGCGCGCGCTCACGGAGAAAGATCTTCTTCTTTACATGGCCCCTTCGCAACAGTTCGGGACCGAGCCGCCCGCGGTTCTGGCGGCGATCATGGGAGGAGTTTCCCGCGACGGGATCGAATCCCGGATCAAAACTGCCAGCCGCGTCTGGCATGGCGGATACGTAATGGAAGCGGCGATACCGCTGTCCGCCATTCAGGTCGATTCCCCGTGTCCCGGCATGACGCTCGGCTGCAACCTTCTCGCCGACAACGCCACGCAAGGATGGCGCGACCAGACCCGCATGACCACCATGAAGACCCGCCTGTACTGGACGAGTCCCGAAGGCACGCTCGGCACGCTTCGCCTCGTCGAATAACCTTTTTCCGTATAAAACCATGAAAACCTCCGCCATTCGCTCCGTCTCCCGCTCGTATGCCTTCCTCTTGACCACCGGATTGTTGCAGCGACCTGAACATGTTCAGGTGACAGGACGACAATGTCGTCCTGTCAAAATCCATTCCCCGGCGTTCACCCTGGTTGAACTGCTGACCGTTATTGCCATCATCGGGATTCTTGCGGCGATCCTGATCCCCACGGTGGCAGCGGCGCGCAAGGCGGCTCGTGGCGCCGCCTGTGTCGGCAACCTGCGCCAGATAGGCATCGCCATGCGAAACCATGTGGCCGATTACAAAACCCTGCCCGTTCCCGATGAAGACAGGGGCACCTGGTTCACCAACTACTGGATGTCCAAACTCCAGCCCTACCTGGAAAAACGCCGGGCCAGCGGTTCCGATCCACTTTCCCAGAAGGCCATCAATTACGACGGCATCTATCACTGCCCGGGAAAACCCGACTGGAACATCAACGCCGGCAACGGTCCCATCATGCTTTCCTACGGCATGAACATCTTCGACTCCGGTTCCGGTGATGCCAGGAAGACCGCCCGGCATGTGGAACAATTCCAGGCGCCGACAATCACCATGCTTGTCATGGATCGCGGAACACGCGATCCCGCCACGGGCGACTGGGGGAAACCCGGAGCGGGATCCTGGATACAGAACTCCGACAAAATCTACAAGGAACGTCTCGGCCAGTGGCATCAGGGCGGGAAAGACAATGCCCTGTTTCTCGACGGCCATGTCGAATCCCTGCCGGTCAACGGGCTGAATTTTCATCTCATGAAAACCAAAGACCCCGATCTAAAACCACTTTGAACGGGCTGCCCGCCGGCAACGCGTTCCGAACAAAAACCAGAACAAAAACCCGAACGACAACTCCTGTCACAACATCATGAATACAAAGAAAACAACATCCGCTCCGGACAAGGTCGGCGCCTCGTGCCTGCCCTTGCGGAAGATTATCATCGCGGGAACTGTCCTTGCGATCAGCTCCCTGCTGCCCTGCGCCACGGCCTTCGCTGAAAACACGCCGTTCCTCAGCGTTGATTTTGACGCCGACAGTAGTAGCAGCATAAGCGCAACCCAATCCGGCTGGACACAATGGGCGATCAGCACCGGTGACACTACAAATGTGCCAGCCAGGGTGTTCACGATCACCGACCCTTCATTGACCAATAATGAAGAGGGAAAGGTGAGCGTTCTCCTGACCACCAGCCGGGACAATAATAATGTCCTTACACGAAACCGCACCGACAGTGTCGGTTCCGGATTTGCGTACAGCGACCTTTATCGCGACATGCTTATCGCCAACAGGAATACTCTTCCCGGCGCCACTCTCACGGTTACCTTCAGCGGGCTTGTTGCGAACAGGGAATATGAGGTCACCCTGTATGCGGCGGATCTCAATTTGGGTAGCGATATCGGGATTACAACCGTTAGCGGGATCGGGTCTTCCCCCTGGAATGACATTGTTTACACGAAGGGTGACGCGGCGAAGTGGACAGCCGACACCCCATTGAGTGTGGCGGCATCGGGCAATGTGATCAGAACCGACTCCACCGGTTCATTTTCGTTTCTGATCACGAACAGCATTACAAATGGCCAGGGCCTGCTGAACGGATTCCAGCTTGCGGCGGTGCCAGTGCCGGTGCCGGAGCCTGCGGCGGTGGCATTCCTGACAGGCCTTTCTGTTCTCTTTCTGGTGGCAAGTTTCCGGCATCTTCGCTGAGGAGTTCTTGCGTTTCTTCGCAGGCTCTTGCGCGGAGCAACCGGTCTGGTCCGGGGAGGGCACGCGTCTCGCGTGCCGGCTTGGGCGGGTTGCTGTCGTGCCGGCATAAATTGACCTGATCCGGACCGTGTTCGGCGAGACGCCGAACACAGCACGCGAGGCGCGTACTCTCCCCGGACCGTTCAAAAACTTTCGGCTGCGGCGTACCCTCATCTGATAACGGATGATACGCGGATCGACCGCAGGGGCTTCGCTTGCGAGGCCTGCGAGCAGGATGACTGTACCAACGGATTGAGCAGGGGAGGGGGGGGGGGGGGGGGTGGGTAGAGGAAAATATGGGTATCTTTTTTCCGGATACGCCCGGTTTGCCAAGCCGGGACAAGGCCCCCGGTTGGCAGGGGGCCAAAAATGGGGTGTG
>JAISAX010000176.1 GCA_031266495.1 Opitutaceae bacterium | reverse complement strand
CATTATCGTCGCTGACGATAATCACAGTTCAACATACAAGGTCGGGCAACCCTGCCCGACACTGGGCGCTTCATCAAGCGAAGGAGTATTTTCAACGACCCGATGTCGGGCAAGTATGCCCGACCTACGGATTGAGGAATTCGGAGATCGTAGGGAGAGCAAGCGCGGCGCTTGGCCCACTCTACAGGCCCTTGGCGGGGATTGTTCCGCCTCTTCGATGCGGCGGAAATACTTGTGGCCCAAGTTTAGCGCTCGGCGGGGGAGGATGCCCCGGCAGGGGCGGGAGAGGGCGTCGTTCCCTTCGGCGAAGCCGCCAATCAAAGGTTCCGTCGCTTCGCTCCGCGTGGATTACCCCCCCTCTCTCGGCCTTCGGCCACCCTCTCCCCCCAAGGGGACGAGGGGAAATTTGCCCCTGATTCCCACCTCAAAAAGAAAAACCCTCGATTATGGTCATGGCTTGGATCAGGTCTGTAAGCCGTACCGTACTTATAGCGTGGATGGCTTAATCACCCTCGTCATATGCCATTCTCTTATCTATTTTGTATCTTTTTTGAAGTTGATGATTTACTACGCCGTTTTTCCCATGAATGGGAATATCACTACATTTGATTACCAACTAACAAACCACGTCCTCTGGACACGACGATCGACTGACTGGCTAAGCCTGTCAGGGAATCTGCTCATGCGAGTACTTTCGGAGCGTTGCCCCCACAACGTAGAGAAAGGAAACGATCATGAGCAGATTCAAGAGAGCATTGCATGTAATTTGTGAAGACGACTGTCGGGTTCGCCAAGACCATGCCCTGCAGAACTTCTCGACCTTGCGCAAGTTCACCCCGGCGCGCAATAAGGGGTCGTATTGATCATCCAAATGATGGTCATGGTGGTTGCCACCATCCCGGATGAGAAAGGGGTGGTGGTACGCGGGCCTGCGGCTCGCCTTGCGGGCGTGGACGCCCGCGCACCATTTCGGGGGAGCGATGGTCATTTGAAATTCCGACCGATGGACGCTCAAACTCACCCCGATGACTTCGCCCGTGCGCACCGCATGGTGTTCTTCTTTGCCGACGGTGGTGATCTGACGCGGTTGGCCGGGCTCGACGGCGAATACCGGTTGGCAAAAAAAAGCGTGCCCCTTCATCAAAAAACGTACACTAATCTTTGGGAAGCGGATACACTTGCCGGTCAAAAAAAAGTCCAATTCGTGCAAATTAACGTAATGATGACCCTACCCGCCCGGTACTGGGAGGGGGGACGAGGCAATCCTTGAGGCCGTCTGGATTGCCGTGCCGTTTCGTTCCTCGTCATGACGAGAGCCGGGGGTTATGCGCAGTCGTTCATTAACTTGCACCAACCAGAATATCCGATCCAAAAAAAAGGGAGCGATGGAAATGGAGGGATTCGTCTGCGGGGGGATTTGCCACGGGGGGTGGCGGTGGTTTTCCGGGCGGGGGAAGCGAGAGGGCTTGGGGATGGCGGGGGTGTTGATCGTGGCCTTCCTGGGGCTGCCGGTGTCTCCGGTGCGGGCGGAGCTGCCGCCGGACGGGCGTGGCGCGCGGGAGTGGTTGCGGGAGCGGGAGCGGGAACGGGTTTGGCGACGGCAATGGGAGCGTCGTCCCGACGTGCGTCTGGGGGTGGGGGTGGGAGAGGAAGGCATTCCGGCGCTGCCCGAAAGCGAAATGCCCTGTTTCCTCATCGGCGAGATTCGCCTGGACGATCCGTCCGGCCGGCTCGGCGGGGTAGCGGCGGCGGCGGATCCGCCGGGCGATCCGGCGACCGGGCGCTGCCTGGGCAGCCGGGGGATCAACCAGGTGATGGCGCGCCTTCAGAACGCGCTGATCGAACGCGGCTACGTGACCACGCGCGTGCTCGCCGAGGCGCAGGATCTGCGCGCGGGAGTGCTCACGCTCACGCTCGTTCCCGGACGTCTGCGCGCCGTTCGTTTCAGCGAAGACAGTGATCCGCGGGCCACCGCCTGGAACGCCTTTCCCGGGGTGTCCGGCGATCTCGTCGATCTGCGCGACATCGAGCAGGCGCTGGAAAACTGGCAGCGGGTGCCGACGGTGGCCGCCGAGGTCCGTATCGTGCCGGGGGCCGAGCCGGGCGAAAGCGATCTGGTGGTCGTCTGGAAGCAGGCTTTTCCCTGGCGCCTGACCCTTTCGCTCGACGACGGCGGGACGGAGGCGACCGGCCGAATCCAGGGCAGCGTCGTCGTCTCCGCCGACCATCTGCTGGCGCTCAATGATCTTTTTTACGCCAGCCGCAGCGGGAATCTGGGCGGCGGCTCCGGGCGGCGCGGCACGCGCGGAGCCACGGTGCACTATTCCCTGCCCTTCGGCTACTGGATGCTCGGCGTCACCCGCAGCACCCACCGCTATCATCAGTCGGTGGCCGGGGCCTACCAGAGTTATCGATACCGCGGCACCGGAGAAAACCACGAAATCCGGCTTTCGCGTCTGGTTTACCGTGATGCCGTCCACAAGACCACGATTTCGCTGCGCGCGTATCTCAGCCAATCCGGGAATTTCATCGACGACACCGAAATCGAAGTCCAGCGCCGGCGCATGGCCGGCTGGGCGGCGAGCATCGGCCATCGGGCCTTTCTGGCCGGCGCCGTGCTCGATTTTGAACTCGCCTGGCGGCGCGGTACCGGTGCGTGGGCCGCGCTGGTGGCGCCGGAGGACGCCTTCGGCGAGGGCACGGCGCGCCCGCGGATCGTCCACGGCGAAGCGTCGCTGTCCCTGCCTTTCCGGCTGTTCGGGCGGCCGCTGCGGTACCACGGGCAGTGGCGCGCGCAGTGGAACCGCACCCCGCTGGTGGCGCAGGATCGTTTCTCGATCGGCGGGCGCTACACGGTGCGCGGTTTCGACGGCGAAAGCATTCTCCTGGCCGAACGCGGCTTCCTGATGCGCAACGACGTTTCCCTGCCGTTCGGCGACGGCCGGCAGGAGATCTACGCCGGACTCGACCATGGCCGGGTGGGCGGGCGTTCGGCCGATCTGCTGGTCGGGCGCGGCCTCACCGGGGCCGTCCTCGGCTGGCGCGGCGCCTGGAGGGCGCTGTCCTGGGACGTATTTACCGCGGCTCCGGTGCGCAAGCCCGACGGTTTCGCCACCGACCCCGTCACGGCCGGATGCCACCTGACCTTGAGTCTATGAAAGGAATTGCCTGATGAACCGCCATCTCTATCGTCACGTCTTCAATGAAGCGCGCGGGCAACCCATGGCCGTCGCCGAAAGCGCGCGGGGCGCGGGCCAGGCGCCGGGACGCCGCGGCGGTTGCGCGCGGGCCGGGGCGCGCGTTCCCGGAACCCGGCTACGCGTACTCGCCTTCCGCCTGTCACTGGCGCTGGGTCTGGGTCTGGGTCTGGCGGCGATCCTGCCGGCGGGAGAGGCCTCGGCCCAGGTGATCGCCTACCGGGGCGCGCCGGCGACCCAGCAGCCGATCGTGCTGAAGGCCGGCAACGGCGTGCCGGTGGTCGACATTCGCACTCCCAGCGCCGCCGGGGTCTCGCACAACACCTACCGCCAGTTCGACGTCAACGCGGACGGACTGATCCTCAACAACTCGCGCCACGACGTGGCCACCCGGCTGGGCGGCTGGATCCCGGGCAATCCCTGGCTGGCCGGGGGCACCGCCCGCATCATCCTCAACGAAGTCGTGG
>JAISAX010000159.1 GCA_031266495.1 Opitutaceae bacterium | reverse complement strand
CTGACGGCGGGGATGTCGTAGTTTTCGCCGGTGGGCGGCGCGGCGATGAGCATGGCTTTGATGTCGCGCCATGCTTCGCCGTCATCCCCGCGGGCGAGGCATTTGCCGCCGAAATAGCGGTCGAGGTTGGTGGCGGAGGTGTTTTCGGGAGGCGGCATGGCGGGGGAGTGAAACAAGTGGCGGCGGGAGGGCAAGAGTGGCGTGGGCGCCCGGGCGCGAGCGGTCTTGCGGGGGGTCTTGTTTGTGCGGTTTTGTTTGTGCGTGAGGGTTTGCGTGGGGGTGTTTTGCGCGGGGGTGTTTGCGTGGAGTGTTGACGAGTTGGGACACAGGCAGGATTGTCCGTGTCACTTTGTTTTTCATTTTTGCATGAAGCCTGTGGCACAACCTTTTTAATTCGGAAATAGTATAATATACGACCATGATTACCATGAAACACATACGCCACTGGCTGGCCGCCGCCGCGTTCCTCGCGCTTGCGCTCGCCGCTCCGCGCCCGCTTTTCTCCGCCGCCGCTGCCGCTGCCGGCACCGGCATCGGCACCGCGCAATATATAAACGTGCTCCAGTTCGGAGCCGACAACACCGGCGTCGCCGACTCGGCGCCCGCCGCCAAAAAAGCCATCGCCGCCGCCGCGAACGGCGGCACCGTGTTTTTTCCCGCCGGAAAATACCGCCTTTCCGAAACCATTAAAATCACCCAGTCGGGCCTCACCATCCTCGGCGACGGGCGCGGCGGCTCCACCGGCAAAAGGAGCGTCGGCACCGTGATTATCATGGATTCCGCCGGCGGCGGCGGTGCCGGCGCCGCCTTCAGTTTTGAGCGTTGCAATTACAGCGGAATAAAAAACCTGACTATCACCCGCGCCGCGGGAAACCAGGGCGCCGGTGCCGCGCTCCGGCTTGAAAAAACCTACCATTGTTTTGCGCGGGAATTGCTGCTGGCTGGCGTGGATTGCGGTCTCGATTGCGTGGATGGCATCAGCCCGCTCGTGGAGGATTTGGACATCAAGAATCCGTCCGGCAAATACGGCATCTGGGTTCATGGCTCGGGGCGGGCGGGGGAGAAGCACAACAAGATTGACGCCTCCCTTTTCTTCCGCGTTTCCGGCGGCACCGGCGACAACACCACCATCAACTGGCTGGTGGTCGGCCCCAACGTGGACGGTTTCAAGATCGAGGACGCGCGTTTCGTCGGCGGCGGACGCGCCTTGCTGTGCGCGCGCGGCGATCCTGGGCGCGGCGATGTCCGTCCGAAATATATATATACAGACCGCTTCGGCTGCGACCACGTAAACCTTGAGGGCATTGTCATCGAGGACGCCAACGACGTGTTCATGACAAACACCTGGATAGGCCAGAACAAACGCGGCTCCGGCGTGGTGATTGGCGAAGATTTCACCGGGCCGGCCTTGATTGCAAACATCCGCATCCGCGGTTCCGGCGGCCACGGAATGCACATCAAGGGAGGCCGGAACATTTATATACAAAACCCGCTCATCGGCGCCTGTGCGACCAGTCGCGATTTGATACCGGCCGACGCGAAAACCGGCTGCGGCATATTAATAGAGGAAAAGGTGACGCACCTGCGCGTGACGGGTGGCGGTGTCTGTCCGTTGCCGGAGCAAGGCGGCAGGGCGCGGCAGCACCACGGCATCCGCTACACGGGCGACTCCGAAAAGGCCAGGCGCAACTTCGTGGGCATCTCCGGCGTTGACACCGCCGAAAACCCCGTGCCCTTCGAGCCGCGCGGCCTCTCGCCTGGCAGCGACATGTAAGGTCAGTTATCAGCCGATGTTACGCGAAAGCCGGTTTTTGGCAGGGCGGTTTTTGGCAAGGCGGTCTTTGGAGGGCGGTCTTTGGAGGGCGGTCTCACCGAGACCGCTGCGAACGCCACGAGGCCAACGACGGCGGTTTCGGCGAAACCGCCCTACCTGCCAAAGGCTGTTTTTAATTCGGAATCGGTATGAGGCGTTGCCGCTTGTTGCGCAAAGAGGCGCCGGGGTGGCGGGGTGGGGCACCCCGCGTTCCTTTTGCGTGCCGCGGCTGCCTTATGCGACGTGCGCGCCGTGCATGTCACCGGTGGCCATGAATTGCTGGTGGAACGAAAACGCGTGCGCCAGCGAAGCGTGCGTGTGGCCTTTCTTGGTCGATTCGTAGTAGCGCGTGAGCGGCTCGCGGAAATCGGGGTGCGCGCACTTGTTGATGATTTCGCGGGAGCGTTCGGCGGGCGATTTGCCGCGCAGGTCGGCCACGCCCTGCTCGGTGATGAGCACGGACACGGAGTGCTCGCTGTGGTCGAGGTGGCTCGCAAAGGGGACGATGGTGCTGATCTTGTTGCCCTTCGCGGTGGACGGGCAGGTGAAGATCGAAATGTAGGCGTTGCGCGTGAAGTCGCCCGAGCCGCCGATGCCGTTCATCAGGCCGGTGCCCATGATGTGCGTGGAGTTCACGTTGCCGAAGATGTCCACCTCGATGGCCGTGTTCACCGTGATGATGCCCAGGCGGCGCACCATCTCGGGATTGTTGGTGATTTCCTGCGGGCGGAGCAGGAGGCGCGGGCGGAAAAATTCGAGGTCCGCGTAGATGCTCTGGAGCAAGGAGGGCGCGATGGTGAGCGAGGTGCCGGTGGCGAACTTGCATTTGCCCGAGCGGATGAGCCCGATGACGGAATCCTGGATGACCTCGGAAAACATCCGGAAATCCGGGATGTCGGGGTTCGCGCCGAGCGCGCCGAGCACGGCGTTGGCGATGTTGCCCACGCCGGACTGGAGCGGGAGAAACTCGCGCGGGATGCGGCCGACGGCGATTTCGTTGGCGATAAACTCGGCGACGTTGGCGCCGAGTTTGTTGGTCACTTCGTCCGCCGAGTCGAAGCCGCCGACCTCGTCGGGATTGTTGCTCTCGACGACGGCGACGATTTTTTTCGGGTCGATCCTGACCACGGGCGAGCCGATGCGGTCGGTGCAGTTTTCCAGCGGGATGATCTTGCGGAAAGGCGGGTCGAGGGGTTCGTAGATGTCGTGGAAGCCGCGGAGTTTGGGCGAGTGGTAGCGGTTCAGCTCGATGATGACGCGTTCGGCCTGGCGGAGGAAGGTGGGCGAGGTGCCGACCGAGGTGCTGAGCACGATTTCGCCTTCCGGCGTGATGTCGCAGGCCTCGACGATGGCCCAGTCGATTTTGCCGAGAAAGCCGCGCCGCACCTGCTGCGCGAGGTGCGACAAGTGCATGTCGAAGAAATGGATGCGTCCGGCGTTGATGCTTTCGCGGAGTGACTTGTTGCTCTGGTAGGGCGTGCGCCAGGAAATGGCGTCGGCGCGGGCCAGTTCGCCGTCCAGCGAGTCACCGGTCGAGGCGCCGGAAATGATGGCGACCTTGAATTCACGTCCAGCCTCATGCTCCGAACGGGCACGGGCGGCGAGGGCTTTCGGCACCACTTTCGCCGCGCCGGCAGGCGTGAAACCACTGACACCGATGGTGCTTCCGTGGTTGATGAGCGCCGCGGCCTCGGCCGCGGTAAGGACTGGGAATGCGTTGGACATAAAGCTATTGCGTTAATGAAAATGAATGGCCAAAGTCCCCTCGTAGGCAAACGCATGACACATGGGACGCAGGCGGATTTTTGAAAATATCAAGAATCGGTGTGAATTGAAGAGCAGTTGGATTGGCGGGGGAAGTAGTAAAATAAATTATGATACGCATTAGGTTGGTGTTGCGCAAGTGATCGCTGCCATTCGTCTGCCGGCACCGGCCGGCATTGGATTTTTAACCGCGAAGGATCGAAGGACACGAAGAACGCGAAGGAAAAATGGAGAAGCCACTTGCATTTATTACAAAAATTCCTGTAATATCTGGACAATGAATGCTCAAGCCTCCGAGACAAATTCGCCCGTGGATTCGGCTGCGGCTGCCCAGTCCAATCTGACGCAGTTGTCGGAGCTTGAGCGTGAAATCATCGCCTATTGGGTGAGGGCTGCCACGCAACTGGGCTATCCCCGCTCCGTGGGTGAAATCTTCGGCGTGGTGTTTCTGTCGGGCGAGCCGGTCAGCGCCGATGATCTCGTTGCCCGGCTTGGCATCAGCCGCAGTGGGGCGGGGCAGGGGCTGAAAGCCCTGCTCGACATCGGCGCGATCAAGTCGGTGCACAGCATCGCGAACCGCCGGGAGCATTTTCAGATGCAAAGCGACCTCGGCGTGCTGGTGAAGCAATTCCTGAACGTCCGCGTCTTTCCGCAACTGGAGGAGCTTGGCCGCCAGCGCGGCGCGCTCACCGCCGCGGTGGCCGGGACGGGCAACCCGCACCTCATCCAGCGTTTCGACAAACTCCAGCGCTGGCAGAAAAAAGCCGCCCCGCTCATGGCCATGCTGAAAACTCTCACCACATGATTTTAACCGCGAAGGACGCGAAGAGCGCGAAGATCTTATGGGAACTTCTAAAATTAAAAACAAACCAACCGCGAAATTCGCGAAGAACCGCGAAATTCTCAAAAAATATTTTTTCTTAAAACAATGATGCATTTTCCCCTGCTTGTCCTCTTCGCATCCTTTGCGTCCTTCGCGGTTAATCATTGATATCACTATTTCCCTATATTGACTATGATCTACCTACTCGGCGGCTCCGGTTATGTCGGCCAGGCTTACCAGCAACTCCTCGCAACCAAGGGGATTCCTTTCAAGAATCTGCGGCGCGCGGAGCTTGATTATACGGATGCCGCCACGCTCACGGCCGCGCTCAAGGCGGACCGCCCGGATTTTCTCATCAACGCCGCAGGCTACACCGGCAAGCCCAACGTCGACGCCTGCGAGCTGCACAAGGCCGAATGCCTCTTCGGCAACGCCGTTCTCCCCGGCCGCATCGCCGAAGCCTGCGAAGCCGCCGGCGTGCCGTGGGGCCACGTCTCGTCCGGCTGCATCTACACCGACGCGCGCGCGGACGGCTCCGGCTTCACGGAGGACGACGCGCCCAACTTCACCTTTCGCCAGAACAACTGCAGCTTCTATTCCGGCACCAAGGCGCTCGGCGAGGAGGTGCTCGCGGGCCGTCCGAATGTATATATCTGGCGTCTCCGCATCCCCTTTGACAATATAAACAATCCGCGCAATTATCTCACCAAGCTGATGCGCTACGAGCGCCTGCTCGAGGCGACCAACTCCATCTCGCAGCTCCATGAATTTGCCGCCGCCACGTTCGCCTGCCGGGAAAAGCGCATTCCGTTCGGCACATATAATGTCACCAACTCCGGGCACATCACGACCCGCGAGGTGGTTGGCTTCATCCGCGAGAGCGGCGTTTGCCCTAAAGAATACCGGTTTTTCACCGATGAGAATGAGTTCATGCAAATCGCCGCCAAGACACCGCGTTCAAATTGCATCATGTCCTCGGCCAAGCTCGCCGCCGCCGGCATCCGGATGGCCCCCGTCCGCGACGCCCTGCGCGAAGCGTTGAAAGACTGGAAATAAAATCAACCGCGAAAGGCGCGAAATATCACTAAAACAATCCCATTGCCTTCCAAAAACAACAGTCGGTCGATTCGCCTCATTTATTTTTTCGTGTCTTTTTGCGATTTTAGCGGTTCATAAAATTATTTTCCACATGAACATTCTCGTCACAGGCGGTTGTGGTTTTATCGGCAGTAATTTTATTCGGCAGCGTCTGGCCGAGGCCGGATCGCCGCTGCACAGGCTCGTTAATCTCGACGCGCTCACCTACGCCGGGAATCCCGCCAACCTGTCCGGTCCCGACACCGACCCGCGCTATCACTTTGCGCACGGCAGTATTGCCGACGAGAAGCTCGTTTTTCGCCTGCTGGAGGAATACGAGATCGACGCGGTGATAAACTTCGCAGCCGAAAGCCATGTCGATCGTTCCATCGACAGCCCGGAACCTTTTATACAGACCAATGTCGTCGGCACGCTCCGCCTGCTCAACGCCGCGCGCCGCCACTGGAACGCGCTGCCGGAACCCCGCCGCGCCGGGTTCCGCTTTCTGCATGTCTCCACCGACGAAGTTTACGGCACCCTCGCGCCCGGCGATCCCGCGTTCACCGAGGAGACCCCTAGCGCGCCCAACTCTCCTTATTCCGCCAGCAAGGCCGCCAGCGATCACCTTGTCCGCGCCTATCATCACACCTACGGCCTGCCGGTGCTCACGACCAACTGCTCCAACAATTACGGCCCGTATCATTTCCCGGAAAAACTCATTCCCCTGATGATCCTCAACGCGCTCGACGGGAAACCGCTTCCCGTCTATGGCGACGGCATGCAGATCCGCGAC
Source organism: Opitutaceae bacterium (assembly GCA_031266495.1). The sequence goes on along the minus strand of JAISAX010000159.1, from coordinate 14,580 downwards.
TGGCTGTATGTGGAGGATCACGCGGCCGCCATCTGGCTTGTCCTGCAAAAAGGCCGCGCGGGTGAAACCTACAACATTGGAGGACTCAACGAGCAGCCGAATATAAACATTGTCAAAACCATCTGCACGCTCCTCGACCGCAAATGCCCGCGGCCCGATGGCAAATCCTACACGGGACAGATCACCCACGTGGCCGACCGCCCCGGGCATGACCGGCGCTATGCGATCAACTGCGAAAAAATCCGGCGGGAACTCGGCTGGCAGCCAAAGGAGACTTTTGCCACCGGCCTCGAAAAAACGGTGGACTGGTATCTCGCCAACCGCGCCTGGGCCGACGAGATCACCGCAAAAAAATACAACCGCGAAAGATTGGGCGCTGCCATCTGATATAAACCGCGAAAAACGCCAAATTTCGCCAAAAGACAAAACATATATGAATGACGACTTGATATACAAGGACGAGGTATATAAAATCATGGGGGCATGTTTTTCTGTCTATAAGGAAAAAGGCAACGGTTATGCGGAGCCTGTTTATCAGGATTCAATGGAAATAGAACTGGATTATCTAAAGATCCCATTCGATACGCAACGCAACTACCCGATTTACCACCGTGGTGTAAAACTCAGGCATTCTTATACGCCGGATTTGTTGTGTTACGACAAAATTATCCTTGAGCTCAAGGCTGTCAAAAAACTCACCCAGGAACATCGCGCCCAAGTCATCAACTACCTGAAAGTCACCGGATGCAAAGCCGGCCTTCTCGTTAATTTTTGCGGTTATCCACAACTCGAATGGGAACGATTAGTCAATACTGGCGTGGGAAGCGCCAATTTGCAGTAATTCATTTTGGCGTTTTTTCGCGCATTTCGCGGTTTATTTAATCTCATGAAACGAAAAGGCATCATTCTCGCCGGCGGCTCGGGGACCCGGCTTTATCCCCTCACCATTGCGGTCTCCAAGCAGCTCATGCCGGTTTATGACAAGCCGATGATCTATTATCCGCTGTCCGTGCTCATGTTCGCCGGCATCCGCGAAATACTGGTCATCTCCACCCCGCAGGACCTGCCGCTGTTCAAAAAACTCCTCGGCGCCGGTTCGCAATTCGGGCTCGCCTTCAGCTATGCCGAGCAACCCAGCCCCGACGGCCTGGCCCAGGCCTTCACCATCGCCGCCGATTGCGGTTTCCTGCGCGATGAACCGGCCGCGCTCGTGCTTGGCGACAACCTTTTCTACGGACACGAACTCGCCAAGTCCCTTCAGTCCGTCGCCGCGCGCAGCGAGGGCGCGACGATTTTCGGCTATCACGTCTCCGACCCAAGCGCCTACGGCGTCGTCGAGTTTGCCCCCGACGGACGCGTCCTCTCGCTTGAGGAGAAGCCCGCCGCCCCGAAGTCAAATTACGCCGTGCCCGGCCTGTATTTCTACGACGCCGGCGTCGTGCCGCTCGCCCGCTCGCTCAAGCCCTCCGCGCGGGGAGAGCTCGAAATCACCGACCTCAACCGCCTCTATCTCGAACGCGGAGCCCTGCGCGTCGAACTCCTCGGGCGCGGCACCACCTGGCTCGACACCGGCACGCACGATTCGCTGCTTGAGGCGGCCCAGTTTGTCTCCGTCATTGAAAACCGGCAGGGCCTGAAAATCGCCTGCCCCGAGGAGATCGCCTGGCGCCAAGGCTGGATCGACCACGCCGCGCTCGCCGCCCAAATCGCCCGCCTCGGCAAGTCCGCCTACGCCGCCTACCTGCGCGGCCTTTTCAATTATATATAAATAACCGCGAAGGACGCCAAGGATGCGAAGAGCATAAAATATCACAAAAATCATAACCAACAAATATAACAGATATGCGCTATCAGATAAATTTTCCCTTCTTCGCGGCTCCGCATCCTTCGCGGTTAATTCCCAACAACTTCCTATAAAATTTTAGCATCTTTTCGCGTTATTCGCGGTTAATCATCCCTTCCGACTCATGGCCAAGCCCGTGCAAAGCAACTTTCAACTCTGGTGGCAGTTCACCTGCCGCGAGGTTGCCGTGCGCCATCGCGGCAGCCATCTCGGCGTCGCGTGGACCATCCTCACGCCGCTGCTGGAGTTTGCCATCTATGCCACGGTTTTTGGCGCCATCTTCGGCGGGCGTTATGGCGCGATCGAAAACGAGACGGCGGCCGATTACGCGCTCGGCGTGTTTCTCAGCCTCACGCTGTATCGCTTTGCCGCCGAGGTGCTCGCCATCGCGCCGGTGATCATCGTTTCGCAGCCGAATTATGTCAAAAAAGTGGTTTTCCCGCTCCATCTCCTGCCGCTCTCCGCGTTCAGCGCGATCTCATGGCGCGTGGCCGTGAGCGTGCTGCTCTTTCTCGTCGGCCTCGTCATCTGGGGTCCCGGCTTTTCCTGGCAGAATCTCTGGCTGCTCGCGCTGATCGTGCCGTTGCTGCTGCTCTCCCTCGGGCTCGCGTGGGGGTTGGCCGCGCTCGGCGTGTTTTTGCGCGACATCAACCAATTGACCGGCGCGCTCTCGCTCGTGCTTTTGTATAGCAGCGCGGTGTTTTATTCGGCCTCGATGGTGCCCGAAAAAAGCCCGCTCATCTGGGCCTTTCTCCGCTTCAACCCGCTGCTGCACATCGTCGAGGACGCCCGCCGGGTCATGCTCTGGCAGCTTCCGCCCACGGCGGTCTCGCTGGTTTATGTCTGGACTGTGGGCGGTATTACCTGCCTGCTCGGCTACAAATGCTTCCGTCGCCTCCGTCCCGCCTTTGCCGATGTGCTGTGAACCCATGAGCTCCGCAACCACCAGCGCCCCCGCCCCTTCATCGACGGTCACGCCGCCCGCCGCGGAAATCGCGATTTGCGCCGAGCATATCTCGAAAGCCTACCGCATCTGGCGCAATCCCGCCGCCCGCCTGAAGCATCCGCTCTTCCAGATGCTCGGCGGCATTCTTCCCCGCCCGTTGCACCCGTCCGCCCTTCGCCGCCGCATCGGCGACGCGCGCGAGACCCCCTACTACAGCGACTTCTACGCGCTCAACGACGTGAGCCTGACCGTGCATCGCGGCGAATCCGTCGCCATCATCGGCCGCAATGGTTCCGGCAAAAGCACCCTTCTGCAAATCCTCGCCGGAACGCTCCAGCCCACCGCGGGCAGCCTTCAAGTCAACGGCCGCGTGGCCGCGCTCTTGGAGCTTGGCTCCGGCTTCAACCCCGAGTTTACCGGGCGGGAAAACGTGTTTCTCAACGCCAGCATCCTCGGGCTGACGCGCGGGCAGACCGAGCAACGCTTTGACGACATCGCGGCCTTCGCCGACATCGGCGACTTCATCGACCAGCCGACCAAGACCTACTCCAGCGGCATGATGATGCGCCTCGCCTTCGCCGTCATCGCACACGTGGACGCGGACATCCTGATCGTGGACGAGGCGCTGGCCGTGGGGGATGTGTTTTTTGTGCAGAAATGCATGCGTTTCATCCGCGATTTTCAAAACCACGGCACCCTGCTCCTCGTCACCCACGACACCTCCGCGGCCACCACCCTGTGCCAGCGCGCCCTGTGGCTGCACCACGGCGAGACCAAAGGCGCCGGTACCGCCAGGGATATTGCGGAACAATATCTCGAAGCCACCTACGCCGAAAAACAGGGCGTCGTCCTGTTCTCCGACGGGAAAAAACGCGACAGGGAGAAGCTGGACATCCCCATGCAACCCGCCCGTGTGGTTGACCAGCGCGCGGCCTTCATAAACCGGAGCAACCTCCGCAACGACATCGAAGTCTTCAGCTTCAACCCCGATTCCACCGCCTTCGGCGCAGGCGGGGCGGTGATCGAGTCGGTGCGCCTGCTCGACGCCACCACCAACGACCCGCTCGCCTACGGTGTGGGCGGGGAGGAAGTTGTCCTCGAAATCGCCGCGCGCGCCAAGATTGATCTGGAAAACCCGATCATCGGCTTTTTTCTGAAAAACCATCTCGGGCAATCCCTTTTTGGCGACAACACTTACCTTAGTCATAGGAATACCCCGCTGCATACCCGGAGCGGAGAAGTCTTTGTCGCTCGCTTTCGTTTCCAAATGCCCTGGCTGCCGGCGGGGGACTACATGTTTTGCGCCGCCTGCGCCAGCGGGACCCAAGCCGAGCATGTGATACTCCACTGGATGCACGATGCCTTGACTTTTCGATCTCAGTCCACACATGTCGTCGGCGGTTTGATTGGGCTTCCCATGCTCGCCATACAGTTCTTCAATCGACACTAACGATATCTTCCATGCACCCGTCAGAATCAATGCGAGCCATTCGCACCGCCCAATCTTTCAAGCCCTTGCATATTTGCGAGCCAACAGGGTGGGTGATGCATATACCCTTTGCCGCCGCATTGGTAAGCGAGCTAAAACCAGACCTTCTCGTCGAACTTGGAACTCATTGGGGAAATTCATACTTCACTTTCTGCCAAGCAGTGGAGGAAGCCCGTCATTCCACGGTTTGTTATGCCGTGGACACTTGGAAAGGAGATCGCCAGGCAGGCTTCTATGACGATCGGGTTTATCAATTGGTTAAGGGCTACAACCAGTCCCATTATTCGAGATTTTCATACCTATTGCGTAGCACTTTCAACGAAGCTGCCGCCCAATTTTCTGACAATAGTATCGACCTCCTCCATATCGACGGACTGCATACCTATGAGGCAGTGAAGGAAGACTACGAGACATGGAGCACCAAGGTGCGGGATGGTGGTGTGATACTGTTCCATGACATCCATGCCCGACATGCCGATTTTAGCGTCTGGAGGCTCTGGAAAAAACTCGAATCCTCCCATGCTTATACATTCTCTTTCACCCACGGTCATGGCCTCGGTTTGCTCATCAAGGGTGACAGGGTTCCCCTCAATCCGTTTCTGTATGACCTTACCACCAAGCAGCAGGAAAAGTATTGGCGTCCGCTTTTTGCCGGCTTTGGAGCAAGGATTTTGGCCGAATGCAGCAAACAGGATAAAGCAAGAGCTCAAGTGTTTGTCGCCAAGGATGGGACATTCACCGAAGCAATATCAGAAATTATACATTATGAATCGGATACGCCACAGGTTCTTGTATTCGAGAATCTGTGCGGCATGGCGGAAGGCGGAACAGTGTGTTTGCGTTTCGATCCATCCGATCAGCCGGGCCTTTTGCAAATCAAAAGGCTGACTCTTGTCCGTCTTGAGGAAAAGGGAACGCCCACTGAAGAGGAAGTTGATTTGCAAAAAAAGCCAGCCTTTACCAGTGGCATTTTGCCACTAGATAATGACGGATCATCTTTTCTCATGACGCACGAAGATCCCCAAATCATTCTGCCTCCATTTGAGTGGAACGGAACCGGCCAATGGCACTTGAAGGTGGAATTGCAGGTAATAAACAAAAAAGAAGCCGTCATGAACTTCATCAAAACCTTATCGGATCAAATCGCATTACTGAAGTCAAAACTCGCTAACTAAGAAATATTATAAATGAACACAACTGTGTCATAAGCATAGATAGCTCTGCTTCTCCTCCCTCGGATAACAGCCCAATCAATGGATAAAATTATATACATATATGAGAAAAGACTTGGCTGTCTGCATAGATCTGATTGGCTATACGTTCACTCAACAATGAATCAGACGATCATGCACCAGACAGTTGCAATATCCGCCCTTGCGTCCCGAAACGCAATTGAATGTGAGTAGCGATGTGGGATCATGAGTGGAAAATCGGTCATTGTCGCACAGAAAACGAACCAAGACCATGTGCTCCTTATTGATAAAGGCATTCACCATACTGCTGTATAAATTTGGCCTCCAACAAAAGCCGCTGGCGCCCCCCCAGGAATATAAACACTACCTGGACCTATATCCAACGGGCTTTTTCACAAAGAATCCCTTCACCTTGGCCGGCTGGTTCTTTGACAAGGATGGTCACCCAGCCCGCCAAATTCGGGTAAGAATCGGCAAACGAATCAGTGTTTGCGAACCCTGTTTACGCCCGGATATCCGAGACGTCTTCCCTGAATTGAAGTTATCTGATCGGTGTGGATTTAATCAGACTATTAAAATGGACGCTGGCTCGAGGCTTGTCATTTTGGAAGCGGAACTGCAATCAGGGAAAATCGTCGAACTTTCCCGTCGACTACTTTTCCCAAGGCCATGGAATAGCTCATCAAATAAGTCGCCTATTTCCGACAATGAACAAAATGCACGGCTGCTTTCTAGCTCAAAACTCTTCGATAAAAAATGGTATCTCGCTCAAAACCCTGATGTAAAGAAGTCAGGGATGCCCGCTGAGGACCATTATCTTTCATTCGGCTGGAAAGAAAGACGTGATCCCTCCGTTCATTTTTCAACCGCAGCTTACCTTGACTGCAATAAAGACGTTGCTGAGGCCGGAATCAACCCACTCATTCACTATCTAAGGGTTGGCCATGCGGAAAAGCGCACGCTCCGCAAAACACTGCCCATTACGCCCCTCATCACCGTCACCCCTTCCGACACCACTCGTCGCAGAATTCTTTTTGTATCTCACGACGGAAGCAAATCCGGGGCTCCGCTGTTGGGACTAAATATATGCAAACAGTTCAAAAAAATGGGCTGCCTTGTCAGTATCATATTGCTTAAAGATGGACCTCTCCGAAATGACTTTAACGATATCGGAGAGGTCTTCATCAAGAATCACTACAAGACTAGGGCCTTTCGGAAACTATTGCAGGCACTCTACAACAATGGAGTCCGGGATGTATTTCTCAACACTATCGTTAGCGGGTATTATGCCGCCATTCTAAAAGAGCTTGGTTACCACATTGTGACTTTAGTTCACGAGATGGCTTTCTCTATTAAGCAAATGGGGCTGCATGACAATGCGAGGAGCATCCTGCAGGGCAGCGATAAGATTGTGGTTCCTTCCTTGGTTGTCTCTACTTCATGGGAGGCAGCCCGCCTTCCGATTCCCCGCTCCTTACTGCATGTGCTCCCTCAAGGGAATTATTCACAAATAGAAATCATCGATGAAGAAAAATTCCGTCTTCGAAAAAAAATCAGAGATAAATTTAACCTCCCAAGCAAGACGCGAATCATTCTGGCTGTAGCAAATCTGGAAAGCCGAAAACGTCCTGACACATTTCTTGAAGTTGCCCGAAAAATTCGGATGGAAAACAAGGACTGTTTCTTCATATGGATTGGCTATTTTGACGACAAAATTATCGAAAGCCTTTATTTACGACATCCGATGCAGGAAGCATCCGCCTACTGTAGATTCATCGGCTTCTGTGACGACATAAGCGATTACTATGCGGCGGCAGATTTGTTCTTTCTCCCATCCAGTAGCGATGCATTTCCAACCGTGGTATTGATGGCAATAAATCACGCATTGCCTGTATTGCTTTGCCGAGGCTGCACCGGTGCCGCTGATCTTCTTGAAAAGGCTCCCGGAGGGATGATTGAAGAATACTCCACCGATGGTTTCTCACAGGAAGCCATTCGCATCCTTTTTGACCAGCAACTGTATGGGAACATACAATCCTATCTACGGACTGTAGCTAGGCAGATCCCATCATTTCGACAATATGTAATTGAACTTCTTGGATTGATCTCGGATCCAATCAGAAAGGTTACCTGCATCATTCCAAACTATAATTACAGCAGCTACCTTCCTCAGCGACTGGAATCCATTTTCCAGCAAACATATCCCATTTTCGATATTGTTTTCTTGGACGACTGTTCCTCCGACAACAGTATAAGTATTGCCAAACAAAAACTAAACCAGCAGCCCATTGATTACATTATCGAAGCAAACAGCACTAACTCCGGATCCGTTTTCAAACAATGGGAGAAAGGCATATCATTGGCCAAAGGGGATTTCATTTGGATGGCCGAAGCGGACGATTTCTGCAGGAATGACTTCGTGGAGTCGCTCATACCCTTTTTCAAAGACCGCAAAGTAAACTTGGCATACTCCCAGTCGTGCTTGGTTGATCAGGATAACAAGGTGTTCATTGAAAACTTCAAAGTCCATACTAACGATATATCCAAAACCAAATGGGAAACAGACTACATCTACTCTTTTCAGCAAGAGCTGAATCTTGGTTTGGCTATCAAAAATACAATCCCAAATGCTAGTGCCGCAATCATGAGAAAATCTGAGATAGCCTCCATTAGCCACACGCTTTCCGATTATCGGGTTGCTGGCGATTGGCTCTTCTACATCAAGACTATCGAAGGTGGCCGGATTGCGTATTGTGCCAAGGTGCTCAACTTTTATCGTCGCCATAGCTCCAGCGTATTCCATAAAAACCAGGAAAGGACAGTGAGGGAAGTGGAGCGAATCCATCGACATATCTTGGAGCATTATCAAATAAATAATGAAGTGGTCGACAAAATGAAAGACGCATTACTTAGAGACTATCAGTATACGCAATCCGACTTTCCCGTTATCCTTGATTACGATTCATTCAAGACAGTGTATGTGGACTCCCCAACGATCATGATCTTCATCGGAGAATTGACTTATGGTGGAGGAGAAATATTTCCGATTCGCTTAGCTAACGCAATAGCTAGGCGAGGCTATAAAACATACCTCCTGAGCTTCGACTACGTCCCCCCCCTTCCGGACATTGTCGAATTGATTGCCCCCAACGTCATACTTGTCCATATGGCGGACGTGAATGCCAACGGTGGCTTGCGTCAATTCATCCTCGATAAAAAAATCGACTATATATCCACTCACAATTACCATGCGGAAAAAGCGATTATCCAGGCAATAGCGGATCTTCCAGTGTATTGGTCTATCACTATGCATGGAATCCATGAACACCTACTGCTCAACCCGAATGAGGATCGAAATTTTAAAAATATATTTATTAAGGCATTCCAGAGAGCTGATCGTATCATTTATGCTGCAGATAAGAATCTAACATCAATCAGTCAACTGCCTTTCGAAACCAAGCAAAAATTGTTAAAAATCAATAATGGTTTCTCCAAACGAGAAGAAAAAACTGCGAATCGCGCCGACTATGGAATCAGTGAGACAGACATCGTCCTGATATTCGCCGCTAGAGGAATTCCCGAAAAAGGATGGGAAGAAGCCATTCTGGCAACCCAAGCACTCAACAGCAAACTTCCAACCCCTAAATATCACTTACTACTGATAGGAGATAGTGACTATGTAAGGCAACTTCAAAAAAAGCACCATAATTCATTTATTCATTTTATGGGATTTCAGTCCAATATTACCCCACTTATCCAGATGGCGGATGCCGGACTACTCCCCAGCTACTTTGTTTCCGAAAGCCAACCGTTGGTAATCATCGAATTCATGGCCTGCGGAAAGCCCTGCATTGCCAGCAGTATCGGAGAAATTCCTCAAATGTTGACGGATGGGAACATTACAGCAGGAGAAGTAGTTCGATATAAAAACGGCCCTGTAAATGTGAATGAACTGGCCGACGCCATCCGAAAAGTTACTAGAAACCGGACCCAATATAAGCAATATTCCGAGGCGGCAAAAGAGATATTTAAACATTACGATATGGCTCTATGCGTAGACCGCTATCTGAGCCTATGGGAAAAGCCTGCTCATAAGAAAAACCAATGAAGAAAATATTGCTCACCGGTGCCTGTGGCTTTATCGGGCGCCATCTCCTTGCCAGGCTCCTGCAATGTTCTGATTATCATGTGCGTTGCCTAGATCGTTTCAAAGCAACATGGCTTTCCCCCGCCAGTAGAGTTCAGTTCATCGAGGCGGATTTTTGTGCGCCACATGTCATGGAGGAAGCCATTGCTGGCTGCGACACAATTGTGCACCTCATTTCCACTACTTTACCGCAAACCTCAAATGATGATCCTGCCTACGATACGCAAACCAATTTAATCGGCACAATCAGCATGCTTGACCTTGCGGTGAAACACAAGGTAAGGCGTTTTCTCTACGCATCCTCAGGTGGGACGATTTACGGGAATCCACAATCCGACATCATCTCGGAAAATCACCCCACCAACCCGCGTTGCTCCTATGGGATCGTGAAGCTAGCGGTGGAGAAGTATCTTCGCCTTTACCATGAGATCCACGGCCTCTCCACGCTCGTCCTTAGACTCGCCAATCCTTTTGGAGAGCACCAGCGAACCGATAATAAATTTGGCGTGATATCTACATTTTGCCACAAGGCAGTCCTTGATGAGTGCATAGAGATTTGGGGAGATGGGACGGTAATACGCGATTTCATTTATATAAGTGATTTGATTGACGCGCTCATTGCCGCGCTAACTAGTCCGCTGACAGGAACCGAGATCAATATCGGCTCTGGGAAAGGATATTCGATTAATGAAGTCATTGCGACTATTGAAAAGGTGCTAAGGCGAAAGATTCGAACTGAGCTCCTTCCTGCCCGAAACTTCGACGTCCCGAAGGTGGTTCTCGATATTAGCCAAGCCGAGCGGCTTCTGAGGTGGCATCCCCGCATACCGCTTGAAGAGGGAATCAGGAATACACTTAGCTACCATCAGGAACTCACAACTCGCGGCTGACAGACATTGTCTTAACATTATATTGAATACATCTACAATATTAAGATATGATTGGCATCATAGCTACCGGTCCCTCCCAGCCTTCAATCGCAAAAATTGATCCATCATACGGAGTCGGCATATTTGACTATTCTTATGAGCACTCTTTTAATCTCTTCGGTGTAATTCCCCGCAGCTTGCTGCGAGTTTATCTAAAATTTTTGCTGGTTCAAATATCCCGCCCCTTGGAGCGGGGATCTTTATTATGTACATACCCGATTACCTATTTAACTGGTTTCGACTCAGCCCCTCTTGGCAATCTATCCTCGCCCATGCGCATAATACGGGACGACAGTTTGGTTCCGAAGCATTTCACCTACGGACCGCGGGCTGCCACCAGTTCAAGCGCACTTCTGACCGAATTCTTGCAAATTAACGCCAATGTGATAATCAATTTACAATTAATATTGTTTCCGATAAATACCGCATTTCGACATCTTTCTTAATTTATACCAACATTTAGAATGCGATGAATAACAACAAAACGTTTTTACCATCTTTCTCATTATTTTGCAACCTTGGGAAACCCTCATGGGTGTTGTTAGTCGTAGCCCTATTTGTAGCCATAGCTATGCTTATACCTGGACTAGCGCGCCATAGATCGACTTCCTCAGGGGCATGCGCGGAATTGGTGCTGAGCGCCTGCCAACCCGGTATGCTTCAGATATTTTATGACCGCGGGTTGGATTTCAATGAGGCGGACTCCAGTCGAGTGTCCTATGATGCTGGCGGACCACACACGCTTCAGCTTGAGTTGCCAAACGGAATCTATCATCGTCTGCGCATTGACCCGACCATCCATGCTGGTCGTGTCACCATCCACACCCTGCGCTTAAACACCGCCACCCGCACAGGAGGGATACACATCGTTGATTTAGCCGATTTGCGACCTTTGAATCAAATAGGTTACTTGGAATTGTCGGAACATGGTCTAACCATTGAGGCAACAGGTGCCGATCCTTACCTAGAGTACAAGCCTCGTACATCATTACGAATCGGTGCACAATCATCGATTATCGCATGGGTCGTCATGCTGGTTGCCTTGGCGTGGGTAATCATGTTGTCTGCCAAACTGCTCTTTGCGCTCGCGCCTGATTGTGATTCGATATTATATACCAAGCTTTGGCTACTCATGTGCCTGGCTATAATCGCCCTGACCCGCGCAACGGGACTCGGCGATCCCTTGCTCGATTGGTACGAATTCCGGCAAACTCAAACCGTCCTGACCGCTTACTGGTTTAACCAAGAAGGATTCTCGCTGCCGGACTACCCTTTGCCCATTCTAGGGTATCCGTGGACCGTTCCTATGGAGTTCCCAATCTACCAAATTGCGGTAGCACTGCTGCACCAAATTGGTATCCCGCTCGACTTGGCTGCACGTGGGTTCGCTCTCCTGTGTTATGTGGCAGCTTGCGGCCTACTTGCTTGGATGCTATTACGACATGGCTGCCCCCCCTATTTGGTAGCCTCGGCCGGACTTTTTGCTTGGTTGAGCCCATTCGCATTGGTCTGGAGCAGAGCTGCCCTAATCGAGTTCACCGCAGTCTTGCTCGGCTTGGCTTACGTAGCACTTGCATGGAGAATCTCAGAAAGAGGTCACAGTAAACGGGGTATCATAGGGTTTTGCCTCGTCGGCGCAAGTGCTGCTGCAACCAAGGTAACCTCTTTCACCGTTTTCTGGCCGCCAGTAGCGTTGCTGGCATTTATTCATCTAAGGCAACTCAAGACAAATGCATCTATCGCATCTTTGCTGAAATCCGTATTCTTCTGGACCTTGGGTCTGTCGTTACCGCTCATTGCTGCGATCATGTGGACTCATGTGTCCGATGAGGTGAAATCTCTTTCTGAACACACAGCTTGGCTTACGTCTCGCTCACTTGGAGAGTGGAATTTCGGTACATTTGCTCAGCGGCTTGATTTGAAAAATTGGTTGATCATAGGCAAACGCGTTCACAACAACGTGATGCCTTTTCTATGGCCCTTAACCCTGTTGGGGGTGCCTATCATTTTCCGTATGCCCATACGCATGGCCGCCGTTATAGGGGGCTTGCTCGTCGGCGCTTTTGGCACCGTGTTGGTGTTTTTTAATTTATACCTTATTCACGATTATTATCTCTGTGCCATTGTCCTTCCGCTTTGGGTGGCGGCCGGTGCAGGCATATATCTGATTGCCCATAAAATCAACTATCGGGCATGGGGCGCTTTGGTCTTTATAGTTATATTTGGCATTCTTGGCGTATCGTCGATTATTTCTCCTCGGGTAAAAGGTTCATATCGAGACCTATCCAAAGATGAGATTGTCCGATTTTCAACCTTGGTCCGTGAACATGTGCCCTTTGACGCGGAGGTAATTATCTTCGGTGACGATTGGAATTCTCGACTACCATACTACACCCAGCGCAAGGCGCTGATGGTTAGAACGCCGACCACGCCAAGCATGGCGGCTACATATGCGCAAGACCGCCATGTTAGATATGCCATCTCGACGCCGTCAGCACTGTCGCAGCTCCACGAATCATTCCCCGATGCCACGAACGTTATAGCCACCGGAAACTTCACACTCTACCGACTGCCGTGAAGCCTAATAGAATTTTCGACTTTTTCTCTCGCGTTTAAAATTCTTTTTGACCACGAAGGACGCGAAGAGCGCGAAGATAAAAATATCAACTATTTCCATCAACTCATTCATGGTTAATTGATTGATTAAATTCACGCAGGTTTGCTTTTTCCACTTCTTCGCATCCTTCTTGCCCTTCGCGGTTAATTTTAGGCACTTTGAAAAATTCATTTTTGAACAGAAGGAAACAAAGGTAACGAAGGTAAAAACAAAGGAGACTCTGAACGGAAAGTTGTTTGTCTTGTGAAAGTTGAAATAGAATGAACGGCAAGCATCCTTGGTGGTTCTTCGTTCTCTTCGTTGCCTTCTGTTCAATAATTCAAACTGCCCTTTAGATCCTCCCAAAAAAGAAAACACCACCCATGACCGGCAAAAAACGAGGCCCAAAAACCAAGACGTGGAATGATGTGAAAAGCGCCGCACTGGCTGCCATGAAAAAGAACTCCATCATCCTCACGCCGGATTATGCGACATTTGTCGCAGATTTGAAATCACGCATCGCCAGCGCGCGCCTGACGGCGGCGCGGACGGTGAACCGCGAACTGATTCTGCTCTACTGGGACATCGGCAAGACCATCGTCGAAAAGCAGGAATTGCTGGGCTGGGGCGAGTCAGTGGTGGAAATGCTGTCCCGTGATTTGCAGTCTGAATTTCCCGGCATATCCGGCTTTTCCGCTCGCAATCTCTGGGATATGCGGCGTTTTTTTGCCGCTTACCGCGCTCCCGAAATACTGAGGCTGGCGACCGCTGAATTTAACGCCGCACCGTCTGGCAGGCAATTGCCCGTCCCTGAAAATGCCCCTGAAAACGACACCCTGTCAGCGTCATTTGAATTTCTGCGACAGGCTGTCGCAGAAATTCCGTGGGGGCATCATTTGCTGATACTCAACAAAGCGGAATCTGCCGCCGCCCGCCTTTACTACCTCCGCGCCACCGCGCGACTGGGCTGGAGCCGCAATGTCCTGCTCAACCAAATAAAAGCCGGCGCCTACGAGCGGGCGCGGGCGGAGAAAAAGATGCACAATTTCGCCCTCGCGCTGCCGGAGCATTTTGCGGAGCAGGCGGAGGAGGCGTTGAAAAGCCGCTACAACCTGGAGTTTCTCGGCATCAGCCGGGTGGCGAAGGAACGCGAATTGGAAAACCGCCTGACGGACCGGCTGCGGCAGTTCATCCTGGAACTGGGCTACGGCTTTTGTTTCATCGGCCGGCAGCATCGGCTGACGCTGGGGAACAAGGAGTATTTTGTGGATTTGCTGTTTTATCACCGTTTTCTCAAGGCGCTGGTGGCGTTCGACCTGAAAATCGGCGCGTTCGAGCCGGAGCACGCGGGCAAGATGGATTTTTATCTGAACCTGCTGAACGACCGCGAACGGGCGCCGGATGACCGCCCGTCCATCGGCATCATTCTTTGCGCGG
>JAISAX010000122.1 GCA_031266495.1 Opitutaceae bacterium | reverse complement strand
CGCGGGTGCGAACGAATATGGTGGGAGTCGTGGCAAACGATGCGGAGGAGCGATGCGAGTCAACGATGCGGAGGAGTGGTGCGAGTCATCGATGCGGAGGAGCCGCGAAGCGGTTCAATATGAATAACCGTGGGTGAAGGCGCATCGCGCCGGAACCCACGGTAAGAGAATATAACGCCCACGTCCCTGAAAGGGGCGAACTGGCGAACATCCCTGTGCGGCAACCGGTTCGCCTCTTTCAGGGACGTGTATGGTGCTGTCAAATCCGTGGGTTCCGGCGCGTTACGCCTTCACCCACGGTTATTCATATTGAGCCCATTCGGGACTCTCCTGCATCGCTCTCCCGCATCGTTTGCCTCGACTCCCACCACATTCGTTCGCACCCCCGAGCCGTTCCGGGCCACATTTTGTCTTGCCATCAAAACGCAAGCGCGCCAGACACTCCGCCCCATGCCGCCGATGGAGACTCCCCAAGCCCGCTGGTTCGATGAGGAAGTGCTGCCCCACGTCCCCGCCGTGCGCGCTTATCTCACCGGACGCTTTCAATCGCTGGCCGACGTGGACGACCTGTTGCAGGAGGCGTTCGTGCGCCTGCTCAACACCTACGACAAGGGCCGTGTCAACTCGCCGCGGGCGCTGCTTTTCACCACGGCGCGCAATCTCGCGCTCGATGCGATTCGCCGGAAAAAGATAATCGCCTTTGAGCCGCTTACGGAAACCGGCCGCTCATCCGTCTATATAGACAAAACCGATGTCGTCGGAAGCATTGATAAAAAACAGGAGCTCGAACTCCTCGCCGAGGCCGTGCGGGCGCTGCCCGAGCGCTGCCGCCGGGTGGTCACACTGCGCATGGCCCACGGGCTTTCGCAGAAGGAAATCGCCGCCCGGCTGGGCATCAGTGAAAACACCGTCGGAAAACAAATGGCCCGGGGCATCCGGGGTTGCACCAAGTTTTTCGCCCTGCGCGGATTCCCGCCCGCCGCCTCATGACGCCGAACCATCCCGATTTTGCTGAAAACAAAGCCATCGGGCGCGAGGCGTCCGAGTGGGTGGCGCGCCGCGACCGCGGCCTGTCGTCCGCCGAACACGAGGCTTGCGAACGCTGGCTCGCCTCCGACCCGCGTCATCGCGCCGCCCTGGCCAGGCACGAGCAAACCCTCGCGGTCATGCGCCGCCTCGCGGAGTTGGTGCCGGAGGACGCCGGAGCCGATGCGGATTTGTTCGCCGCGCCCAAGCCCGTGTTCTGGCGGCGCCGCTGGCTGGCGGCGGTATCGGCCATCGCCGCCGCGGCGGCGGCCTTTGCCTTTTTTCTTCCGCGGCAGGATGCGCCCCCGGCATCCGCAACGCCGCCCGCGCCGTCGCTGCCGCTGGCATCCGCCCCGCGGCTCCGCATCCTCGCCAACGAGCAACACGCGCTCCCCGACGGCTCGCTCGTCGAACTGAGGGAGGGGAGCCGCATCACGCCCGCATTTTCACCAAACGAGCGGCGCGTGCATCTGCTCGCGGGCGAGGCGTATTTCACGGTGGCAAAAGACCCCGCGCGCCCGTTCGTGGTCGAGGTTGACGGCGTGTCGGTGCAGGCCGTCGGGACGATTTTTAATGTGCGCCTCGATCCCGCCTCGGTGGAGGTGCTGGTCACCGAGGGCAAGGTGCGCGTGCGCGACGCCGCCGGTGTCGCGCCGCCGTCCGCCGCACCCGCGGATTCCGTGGCGCCGCCCGCGCCCGCCACCCCGCCCCTGCCGGTCCTGGTGACGGCGGGCCAGCGCGCCGTGGTCACGCGAAACGTCGAGTCGGCGGAAGTGCGCGTCACGGAGGCATCGCGCGAATTGATCGCGACCTCGCTTTCGTGGCAGGGCGCGCGCGTCCAGTTTAACGAGACCCCGCTGGCCGACGCGGTGGCCGAGCTCAACCGCCACAACCGCGTGCAACTCGTCCTCGCTCCACCGTCGCTCGGCGTCATGCGCATCGGCGGCACTTTCCGTCCGGATAACATCGACGGTTTCGTGCGCCTGCTGGAGCTCACGCTCGGCATCAAGGCCGACCGGGACGGCGATGTCATCACGCTGCATCGCTGAGGCGATGCCCGGACTTCGCCGATAATTCCTCACGAAAAAACGAGGGGCTTGCGGATGGCATGGAGTCCCGCGCAAAAATATTTTTGGATGCAAGTGGCGGAAATCTCCGGGTGGTTCGTCTTTATTGGCTGACCGTTTTCCACCTCATCCAAATCATGATCACCTTAAACCGTCCCGCATCCTTCCCCGGATTTCTCCATGTCCATGCGCTGCTTGTCGGCGCGCTTTTGGCCATGTGCGCCCTGCCCGGCCTCGCGTTTGCCGGCGAGGATGTCCGGCGCCACTACGACATTCCGGCCGATTCCGCCGCCAGTGCGTTTCGCCGTTTTTCCGACATATCCGGCAAGGAAATCCTCTTCGCCTCCGAGACCGTGCGCGGCATTCGCACCAAATCAGTCAAGGGCGATTACACCGCGAAACAGGCGATTGATCTCATGCTTGCCGACACCGGCCTGGTTGCGGTGCAGGACAAGACGATCGGTGGTTTTGCCATACAGCGGACCAGTTCTCCCGCGCCCGGCAAAACGTCTGCCGGGGAACCCCGCGCAAATCCGGATACGGAGGCCCGGCAGCCGCCGGGCACGGTGAACGAAATCGTGCGGATGGATGCGCTGAATGTCACGGTTTCCGTGCAAAAACGCCCCCAGTCGTCACAGGATGTCCCGATTGCGATGACCGCGCTGTCAGCCCGCACCCTGGACCGGTTCAAGATAGAAGATGTGCGCGATCTTTCGCGCATAACTCCCAATTTCCTCGTTTCGTCATTCAGCCAGAGCAACCCGACACTCGCCATACGCGGGGCGACAAATACATTCTCGCAAATAGGCGTGAGCAAGCCGGTC
>JAISAX010000078.1 GCA_031266495.1 Opitutaceae bacterium | reverse complement strand
CGGGGCGGGTGTGGGCGCCGGGGGGGCCCCCCCGCCGCCGGCGGGGGGGGGCGGGGGGGGGGGGGGGGGGCGGGGCGGCGCCCGCCCGGTGGGGGGCGGTGGCGTGGTCGCGGATGCGGCGGAGCCAGTCGCGCGAGGTGCGGCGCTGGCGGGGGCTGGTCAGCCAGTATGGGAATATGACGGGGTGCAGGAGGCGGCGGGCGAATGGTTTGTACCCGAATATGCGGTCCACGTGAAAGAGGAGGCGCATCCCCCGCAGGCCGCGTTTTTCGGGGATGTTTGCCCAGTGTGTGGGGGGGGGGAGGGGGCGGTTCGGTTTTTTTTTTGAAAGGTGGCGCGCAAGGAGGCGGGGGGCGCGGGGGAGCATGCCGAGAAAGAGGCGGGTGTGCATCCAGGTGATGCGGAGGTTGTCGCGGAGGGGGCGGAAGTGCGAGATGCCGTCCGGGGGGTAGGTGACGCGGACGGGAACGAAGTGGACGGGGTGGCCGGCCCAGTAGTGGCGGACCATGATTTCGATGTCGAAATCCATGCGGCGTCCGATGCGCGGGCGCGGTTTTTCAAGGAGCGCGAGTGTGGGGGTAACCGGATACACGCGGAGGCCGCACATGCTGTCCTTGATCTGGCAGGACAGGGTTTCCAGTCGGACCCAGGCGTGGGTGATGTGGCGGGCGAGTTTGCGGGTGAGGGAGATGGTGGCGTCGTAGCGGGGGTGCCCGGAGACGAGGGCTTCCGGGTGCTCGCGGGAGGTGGCGAGGAGGGCGGGGAGGGCGGAGGTGTCGTGTTGTCCGTCGGCGTCGATTTGCAGGGCGTGAGTGATGCCGTGGCGGCGGGCTTCGCGGAGGGCGGTCGTGGTGGCCGCGCCTTTGCCCTGGTTGGCCGGGTGTTCGAGGAGGGTGATGTCCAGGGGGTGCGGAGGGGTGGTGGCGAGGTGACGGAGGGTTTGCGTGGTGGGGGCGTCGCTGCCGTCGTTCACGATGATGACGGGGAGCGCGAGCGGGGCCAGTTGCCCGAGGAGCGCGGGCATGGTCGCCCCGTGGTTGTAACAGGGGATGATGATGCAGGCGTTGTGCCGGGCGGTGGTCATGGGCGCCGGTCTGTATCGGGTTTTCCGGACGCCGGCGGGCGCAGGGTGAGGCGTCCGTTGCCGGCGGGTGCGTTGCCGGGGTGGATGGTACTGGTGAATTCGAGGCGGTGGCGGGCGGGCGTCCAGCGGAGGTGCAGGTGGAGGGTTTCGCCGGGCAATACGGGGCGGCAAAATTTTATCGTATCAATGTGGAACTGGCGGTCGCCGGTGCCGAAGGCGCGGGCGGCGTGTTGTAGCACCCAGTGGAGTTGGGCCACGCCGGGCAGGAGCGGGCGGCGCGTAAAATGTCCGCGAAACCAGAGGTTGTCCGCAGTGAGCGGGATTTTGATGTCAATTTCTTGCGTGGCGACCGCGGGATCGGCTGCGGGCGCGGGTGCGGGTGCGGTCGCAAGGGCGGGAGAGTCGGCGGGGTTGTTCGTGGAGGGGGAAAACAGCGGTTCGAGGAGCGCGGCGGGGCGTTTGCCTTGCGTGGTCACGGGGATGACTTCGACCACGCGCAGGCGGCGGGGGAGGGCAACGGGTTCGAGCCAGCCGCGCAGGCGGCGCCGCAGTTCCAACAAAAATGCGCCGTGCCCGAGTCGTGCGTAGAGGGCCTGGCCGCGTTCGTTGAGCGCGAGCACCGTGCCGAGTTGCAGGCGGGTTCGCGGCACGGGGGCAGCGGCGGGGGGGGAGGAGGGGGACGGGAGCGGGACGACGGCGGCATCGGTAACGAGGTCGAGCGTGAGGAGGCGTTGCTCGATTTCGGGCAGCGAGATGCGCTTTTCCTCGATCTTGAGGATGCGGTCGAGGCGACCGAGGAGTTCGAATTTCGCGACGCCGCCGCGCTCGTCGAACGTGGCGGGGCGGATGGCGTCGTCGGTGACGAGCGTTTCGCCCGCGGGCAGGAAGGGCGATTGTAAGGAGAGGCGTCCGTCGGTCGCGTCGTGAAAAATCCTGACGCCGGGCAGCGGTGTCCAGAGAAGGCGTTCGGCTGCGTCGTCGCGCCAGGCGATGGCGCCGGCCTCGGTGCTGCCAAGGATTTCGAGCGGGGCGCGTCCGAGTGTTTGTGCGCAGAGGTCGGCTTCGGGGGGGGCGAGGTGGCCGCCGGCGGAGAGGATGTGGCGCGTGGTGGCGCTTGTCAGCGCGGGCAGCGCGGGGTCGAGGCGCTTGAGGAAGGCGGGGCTGGTGACGAGCGCTATGGGGCGGGGCGCGGCGGCAAGGAGTTGTTCGTGGTATTCGATGAGGCGGGCGTTGAAGGGCGCGCCGAGCGTGAGGGGCAGCAGCACGCGGAATTGAAAGCCGTAAAGGTGCTGGTGCGAGGTGGTGCCGGCGATGTTCGCGCCGGTCAGCGGCGCGCCCCAGCGCGCGCATTGAATGTCGTTCTCGGTTTGCAGCGCGGTGATGGTTTTGTGGACGGGTTTGGGTTGTCCGGTCGAGCCGGAGGTGTGGAATGTCACGCCCGGGCACGTCGCGGGGGCCGCGGGGTGGCCGGCGTATGCGGCGGGGGGTTCGGGCTCGGGCAGTTCGCGGATGTCCGCGCACAGGCGGCCCGGTATTCGCAGGGGAAAATCCGATACGAGGGCGTCGAACGCGGGGCTTTGTTCGGCGAGGACGGCTTCGCGTATGTTGCCGGGCAGGACGATGGCTTTGCCGGTGTGGAGCGCGGCAAGGAACGCCGCCGCCATCAGGCAGGCGTCCTCGAAGCAGAGCGCCCAGCGGTTTTCCGGGCGGCGTTGGAAGAGCGCGGCGCAGCGGGCGGCGTGGGCACGGAGTTGCGCGAGGGTGGTGTATGCGGGCGGCTGTCCGCCGGCGGCGGGCGTCCAGGCGACGCGGGTGCCGCCGTCGCGGGCGACGGAGAGGATGTCGGAAAACCGGAGCGGCGCGGGTGTCATGGGTCAGTCAATACGGTGTGCGGGGGGGGGGGGGAGGGGGAGGGGCGACGGGTTGGCCGCGGCGGCGTTGCAGGATGCGTCGGCGGATGTGCCATTCGGCGGCGAAGAGCGTCCCCATGAGAACGTAGCTGATGGCGCCGTTGTAGAGCGTCCAGAGGCGCACGTCGCCGCGCAGGCAGGTGGCGGTGGCGACTGTCGCGTTGAATACGAAAAACACGCACCAGATGCGGGTGACGTTGATGGTGTAGGCGAGGGCTTCGGGCGGGAGGTCCGGGCGGGAGGGGCGGGTGAGGCGGGCGAGGCGCGCCACGATGCAGGGGGGCCGGTGGAGCGTCCAGGCGAAGATCGTCAGGAGGACGAGGCTCACGGCAACGGGATACCAGAGGAGCAGGTCCGCGCGCCGGAGTATCCACGAGAGGGTGACAAGGGTGGCTCCGGTCGCGGCGATGGCGAGGGTGGCGCGGAAGAGCGCGGGCGTGGTCGGGCGGCGGCTCCGGCTGCTGCTGCTGCGGCGGCGGCGGGCGACGGCGAGGCGGACGGCAAAAGCGGCGAGCAGGACCGGCGCGGTGACGCCGATGCCCCACATGGTCAGACCGGCGTAAACGAATACCGGATACAGGATGAGCGCGAGCGTGGCGAGGTGGCCGGTCGCTCCGGCCAGGGCATCGCGCGCGCGGCGGGCCGGGCGCTTTCCGTTGCCGGACGCGGTGCCGTCGTCGTTGCCGTCGCTGTTGCTGTTGCCGAGGCTGCTGCCGGGGCCGGGGCTTGCCGGTGTTGTGCCGTTTCGGGTTTTCAAGCCGGGGTGCCCAGTAGGGTGTGGATGGCGTCCACGACGTCGGCCACGGTGCGCACGGCCTTGAATTCTTCGGGCTTGATCTTGCGTCCGGTGGTCCGCTGGAGCTGGACGACGAGGTCCACGGCGTCGATGGAGTCGAGGCCGAGGTCCTGGTAGAGGCGCGATTCGGGCGTGATGATCGCGGGGTCCAGGTCGAAGAGTTTTGTGAGCTGTTCTTTGAGTTCGGCGAGGATTTCGTCTTTTGTCTTTTCGGTTTTGTTTTCGTTTTGCATGGAGATGCGTGGGGGGGGGGGGGGAGACGGCGGGAGGCGGGAGGCGGGAGGCGGAGGTCAGGCGCGGGTGGCGGCGATGTAGCTGGCCAGGTTGGCAATGGAGGCGAAGTGGCGCCGGGTGTCGGTGTTGTCGGAGGAGAGGACGATGCCGTAGCGGCCTTTGATGGCGAGGCCGAGTTCGAGGGCGTCGATGGAGTCGAGGCCGAGTCCTTCGTTGAAGAGGGGCGCGTCGGTGTCGATGTCGGCAGACGTGAGTCCTTCGAGGTTGAGGGTCTCGATGACGAGTTTTTTCAACTCGTCGTGTAATGCGGTGGCGGTGGCGGTGGCGGAATCGTTCATGGGAAATCAGGAATCAAGAATCAAGAATCAGGAATTTCAACCTCATGCAGACGAACCAACCGCCGAATAGACTCGGTTGGTCCGGGTGGCGCGGGCGTCCCCCCCGCCAGCGGTGCCACTCCCCTCCGGGCGGGGAGGGGGGGGGGGGGGGGGTGGGGGGCGGGAGGGTGGCGGAGAGGCATGGAGGCGGCGCTAAGCGCCGTCCACGGGCAAGATGCCCGTGCCACTCCGATCCGGCGGCTTCGCCGTCGGCGGGCGAGACGCCCGCGCCACTCCGGAACACGGGCTGGAAGCCCGTGCCACGCCGGAGCGGGCGGGACGCCCGCGCCACTTCCCTGAACCGGGAGGCTTCGCTCATGGGCTGGATGCCCGTGCGCGTGCGTGTCGCCCGCAATCAGTCGCGTTTGCCGTGGTGGCGTCGCATCGCCACCGCAAATGTCAGCAGCGCCAGGCCGGCCAGCGCGGCATACGCGGCGGGCTCGGGCACGGCGGGGACGGTAAATGTCGTGAATCGCGTCCAGGCGTCGCCCTCCTGGCTCGTCTTCACGAGCAGCGTGGTGGCGTTGGTCGCGGTGAGGGTGTCCCAGCCGCCTTCGCTGCCGCGCACTTGCACGATGGTGGCGCCGCTCAGGCTCAGGAGCGTGTACACGTCGTTGATGCCGAGGTCGGTGCTTTCGATTTCCAGGTAATTGCCGGCGTCCAGATACAGGGTGCCTACGTCGAGGAGGGCGAGGGCGGCGGTCGTGAGGCGCAGGGTGTTGCCGGTGGCTCCGTCCGTGCCCACGTTCACGGTGGTGGCGGTGAGCGCGCCTTCGATGTTGAGGATGTTGTTGTCGGCTCCGGCGGTCTGGCCGATGTACACGGCGGCGTCGGGGGCGGTGACGGTGGCGGTGTCGCCTGCGGTGAGGGTTAGGGTGTTGTTGGCGGTGGTCGCGCCGATGATCCAGTCGGTCTGCGAGATGAAGCTGAGGCCGTCCGTCGCCAGGGCGGTGCCGTTGCCGGCGTCCAGCGTGGTGAAGGCGCGGATGTCGCCCGCGTAGGCTTTGCCGGTCGCCACGCCGTTCACTTTGGCGAGATCCGCCCCGATGACGAAACGGTCGCCGTCCATGCTTACCGCATAGCCAAAGGCGTCTTCCGCCGCGCCGTCGGTGGCGAGCAGCTTCACGGTCTCGGTTTCCGTGCCGGTTTTCCCGTTCAGCCCCTGGTAGTAGTAGGCCGAGCCGCTGTAGCTCACATTGTCGTTATCGTCGGCAGCTCCGACGAGCGCGTTGGCTCCCGACTGGCTCACCGATTGGCCAAAGTAGTCGTCCGCCGCGCCGTCGATGGCCGTGAGGGTGCTGGCCCGGGCGGGCGGCGACAGGGGGTTGGCTAGCGTGGCGGCGGCGGCAATCGCGAACGCGATGGCGAACGGCGTCCGCCGGAGCAGTGACGCGTGGTCGGGTTTCGGTTTTTGTGATGTCTTCATGATTGTTGAAGGGAATTTTCGGATTGTGGTTTGTGGACTGCGGACTCTGGACGTGTGTGTGGGGGGGGGCGGGGGCGTCGGGGGCGGGCTGTTGATCGTCGGGGGTGTGGCGTTTGCCGTGGCGGGCGGTGGCCCGGGCGTAATAATCGATGGTTGTTGTGGTTATTCGGGTTTCGGGACGAGGTTTGGAACGGGATTTTGGACTTTCCCCCGCGGGGGATGGGCCGGGCGGGTCGCCGGGCAGGGTTTCCCCCGCGGGGGAATGTTCAAACGGGCGGCTGGACTGGGTTTCCCCCCGGGGGGAATGTCCAAACGGGGCGCCGGGCAGGGGTTCCCCCGCGGGGGAATGTCCCAACGGGCGGACGGACCGGGTTTCCCCCGCGGGGGAATGGGCAAAATGGTCTGGACGGGATTCGTCATGGGAGGGGACTGGCAAATGCGTCACGTGGACGCATCCCGGCCACTTTGGGGGTGGGGCTTGCGGGGTGCCCCGGAAGCGTCCCTCCGTCGGCGGTGGCGCGAGGTACCCAGTGCTGCTGACGGCGGCAACCGCCTCAACCGCAAACGGCGGTCCGCCCGGGAAAGTGTTACATACCCATGAGCCTGGGTATTGTCGGGGCCTCGCTGGTCTTCGCCTGGGGGCCGCCCGGATATGTCCTGGTCAATTTTGCCACAGAGCGGCGGGGCCGCGACTGGAACCCGGGGTGACTGATGTCACGCGGGGCCGAGGATCAGGGTGGCGTTGTTGCCGCCGAAGCCGAGGGAGTTGCTCAGAATGAGTGGCGTGCGGAGGGTCTCTTCCCCGGTGACCAGGTGGATGGGGGCGAGGGCGGGGTCTTTGTCCTCCGGGGCGAGTTGCTGGCGCGGCAGGTTGACCGGTGACGGCGCGGGCGGCGCGGTGAGGAGCGCGTGGCAGAGGGAGGCCTCGATCGCTCCGCACGCCCCGAGTGTGTGCCCGGTGAGGTGTTTTGTGGAACTGCACGGGACGGCGTCCCCAAAGATTCGATACACGGCGTGGCTTTCCGTGTGGTCGTTGAGCGGTGTGCCGGTGCCGTGGAGGTTGATGTAGCCGGTTTTCCGTTGCGCGTCGGCGGGGGCGATGCCGGCGTCGGCAAGGGCCATGCGCATGGAGGTTTCGGTGCCGAGTCCGTCGGGGTGCGGGGCGGAGGCGTGGTACGCGTCGGAGGTTTCCCCGGCGCCGAGGAGGGCGACCGGCGCGGGTTGGCGCGTGAGGAGAAAGAGGGCGGCTCCTTCGCCGAGGTTGATGCCGTCGCGGTCTCGGGCGAAGGGGCGGCAGTGCGCGCGGGACAGGGCGCCGAGGCTGTGAAAGCCGTTGTACGAGGTCGCTCCGGGGTGATCCGCGCCGCCGGCGAGCACGGCATCCGCCAAGCCGCTCCGGATGAGGCGGCGGGCGCTGATGAGGGCGCGGGCGCTGGAGGAGCAGGCGGTGGAGATCGTGTAGGCGGGGCCGGTGACGCCAAGGCGCAGGGCGAGGAATTTTGCGGGGTGCCCGAGTTCCTGTTTGCGCGGGTCGAAGGTGTCGGGGAGGGCGCCGTGTTGGTGGAGTTGCCGGAAGGCGGTTTCGCTTTCCCGGATGCCGGAGGTGCAGGTGCCGATGATGATGGCGAGGCGTCCGCGTCCGTGCCGGGCAAGCGCCTCCTCGACCTGGGGCAGGATCGCAATGAGGGCCGCGTGGAGCAGGCGGTTGGTCCGGCTTTCGTGCCGCCGGGCGAACGTCGGGGGGAGAGGGGGGAGGGGGCCAATTATCTGGCCGGATACCGTGGTGGCGGCGGCGGCGGCGACGGCTCCGTCATTGAGCAGCCCGGCGACGCATGGCAACATGCCGGGCGATTTGTTGGCGCGCAGGACGGACAGAATCTCCGCCGGGGTGCGCCCTGCGGCGCTGAGGGTGCCGAGGGCGTTGATAAAAACCGGGACGGGGGCGGCGGGGGCGGGGGCGGTGGGATTCGCTGGCATGGTGTGTGTGTGTGCGTGCGTGCGCGTGTGTGTGTCCGTCAAGATGCGTGGTCGGTGAACAGGGGAAGGAGTGCGGTGTCGGAGTGCTTGCCCTGGGTGTTGGCGGGGATTTCCGGAACGATGCGCAGGCGGCGCGGCAGGGCCGCCGGTTCGAGCCAGGGGCGGAGCGCGGCCCGCAACGTGAGAAGGAATTTCCCCGCGCCTTCCTCCGCGTGGCGGCGGCGTCCTTGTTCGCTGAGGACGAGCACCGCGCCGGGAACGAGGCGCGAGCGTAGTTGCAGGGGGATGACCGCGGCGTCGGCGGCAAGGCCGGTGGCGAGGATGCGGCGCTCGACTTCGGGGAGCGAGACCCGGGTTTCCTCGATTTTGACAACGCGGTCGGCGCGACCAAGCAGGGTGAAGGTGCCGCCGTCGGACGAAATCTCCGCCAGATCGTCGGTGACGAGCACGGATTCGTCGGCAAGGAAGGGCGAGGTGATGGCGAGGCGCCCGGCGGCGGCGGCGCAGAGGTGGATTCTGACGCCGGGCATGGGAAACCATTTTTGACGTTCGGTCGCGGTGTCGCGCCAGGCAACGCCGCCCGCCTCGGTTGTCCCGTAGATTTCAAACGGCCAGCGCCCGAGCGCGCGGTGGCAACGGGCCGCGGTTTCGGGCGTGAGCAGTCCGCCGCAGGAAACGACGTGGCGGCAGGCGACGGCAGCGGCGGCGCAGAGCAGCGGTTCGGTGTCGAGGCGCTTGAGGAAGGCGGGGCTGGTGACGAGCGCGAAGGGCAACGGCGGACGGGCGAGCAATTCCGCCGGCGTCGCCACGAGACGCGCGTTGAAGGGGATGCCGAGCATCAGCGGCAGGAGGATGCGGATTTGCACGGCGTAAAAATGCTGGTGCGAGGTGGTGCCCGCGACGCAGGCGCCATGCAACGCCGTCCCCCAGCGTTCGCAGTGGCAGAGAACGGCGCGCAACATGGGCGCGAGGCGCTTGACAACGGCCTTGGGGCGTCCGGTGGAGCCCGAGGTGAAAAAGGTGATGCCGGGCACATGTTGGTCCTCCGGCCAGGGGGGGAGGGGGGGGACGGGAGCGGCGGGAGCGGAGGAGGCGAGGGCGGCGGGCGACATAACGGGCCGGCCCACGTCGAGCGGAAGGTCGGTGAGGAGGATGTCGTAGTTTCCGTTTTGTTCGCGGAGGAGGTTTTCGAGGCACTGTCCGGGAATGACAACAGGGTTGCG
>JAISAX010000045.1 GCA_031266495.1 Opitutaceae bacterium | reverse complement strand
GGCGCGGGCGTAGCGTTCGTCGGCGGTGGCGCGGTAGGCGGCGGCGAGGTCGTTCCAGAAGGCCATGCGGTTGAGTTGCCATTGCCATTCGGGGTTGTACGCGGTGGGGATGCCGCGGGCGGCGCGGGCGCGGGTTTCGTCGTGTTTCCAGTCGATGCGGTTGCCGGGAAAGGTGGCTTCGAGTTCGACCATGCCGCCGAATACCCGGCCTTCGAGGGCGGCGTCGGCAATGGTTTTGGGATAGTGGCTGGCGGCGGCTTCGGCGGGAGGGGGGGGGAGGGTGGGGTCGGCGCGCGGGGTGAAGCGCCAGGTCTTGAGGTTGTGCGGCGGTTGGTTGCGATTGCGCAGGTGCGCGGCAAGGGCGGCGCGGGCCGTGGCGTAGTTTTTTCCCGATACGGCATCGCGGACGGGCGCGAGGCCGGGATATCGGGCAACCGCAGCGGGCGTGAGTTCGATGGCGGCAAGGAGGTCTTTTTCGTTTTCGGGGGAAAGCAGGGGGGCGGCGGCGGCGACGGCGGCGGCGGCGGCGAGGGGAAGCGCGATGAGGGGCACAGGGACGCGGGTTATGTGCGAGAAGAATGGATACATTTTTGTTTTTGCCTGATGGCTGGTATCGGTAGCGGGTTCAGTAACTGGTTCAGTAGCTGGTGCAGAAGTTGCGGTTTTTGAGGGTGCCGCGTTTGAAGGATTTGACGCTGGCATCGACCATGACGGCTTGCGTGCTGTCGCTTGCGTGGCGGTGGGCGATGCCTTCCAGGGGATCGGGCGTGGCGACGGTAACGAGCTGGTCGGGCGTGGCGGTGTCGCTGACGCCGATCACGGAGTTCAGGATGATGGAGTGGGCCTGGGTGCCCGGCACGCGAAGGACGCCGTCGGTGCAAAAAACGGTTTCGGAGGGGCGGGAAACGGTGTCGAGCAGGGCGGGGGTGTCGCCGGTCGAGGTGAGGTATTCGTTGGTGCTGTACTGGCAGTTGTCGCCAGGCCAGCCCGAGTGGGCGGCGGAGGGGCAGGCGGTGATGGGGGAGCGGCGGGCGTCCGCGTAATCGACTTTCACGTTGCCGGTCATCTGGCCGACGAGATACGGGATGAGGGCTTTGTCCCAGGTGATGCGGGGATCGATGTTCCAGGTGCGCCAGTCGTTGCCGGGGGGGAATTTGTCTTTGTTTTCCTGGGCGTAGAGGTGCACGGCGAGGCCGATCTGGTGGAGGTTGCTGCGGCATTGGGTGTCGCGGGCGGTTTTGCGGACTTTGCCAACGGTGGGGATGATGATCGCCGCAAGGATGCCTATGATGGCGATGACGGTGAGCAGTTCGACGAGGGTGAAGGCGGACGCCTGGTATTGCTTTTTGCAGGACATGACCGGATTAAAACAGAGCCATCCGGGATGGTCCCGGTTTTTGTCGAAAACCGGACGTCTGACAGTCGGGCGTCGGTGAAGAGTCGTCAGGCGAAACTCGCGAAATCGCATGGGGTTGGCACACGGAACCGGTGCCCGCGAGTGGCTCCGGCCAGGGCGCGAAAGAGCATAGGGTCAAGTCACGGGCCGAATGGCAAAACGGGGGTCGCGACGTTTTGCGAGCCGTTGCCGTTGCTGCCGCTGCTGCTGCCGCGGCCTTTATCCGCCTTTGCCTTTACCCGCTCCTGCGCACCGCGAGTTCTCCCCGGACGAACCGCTCCGCCGGCACCGGCGTGGCGGCGTCTCCCTCCGCGTTCGCCACCGTGCGACGCAACAGCGCAAACGCCTCCGCCCCGATCCGCTCGAACGGCACCCGGTACACCGTCAGCGCCGGTCGCGTCGCGGGCAGCGAGCGCAGGCCGTCGATCCCGATCACCCGCAGCCGTCCCGGCACCGGCCAGCCCAGTTCGCGAGCCACGCGCAGGCAGCCGTGCGCCAGAAAGTCGTCGCCGCACACAATCGCGTCGATGTCCGGATGCGCGGCCAGAAACTCCCGCGCCAGCACCTCCGGCTCCGCCAGAGGTGTGTCGAAACGCGGACGCATCCGCCCGTCGAGCCGCACGGCCAGTTCGTTCTCCGGCAGGCCGGCCTCCTCCAGCGCCTGGCGGTAACCGAGGTAACGGTCGCGCACCATCGGCACCCAGGCGTAGTTGGCCAGAAAACCGATTCGCCGCGCGCCCTGCTCCAGGAGGCGGCGCGTGGCCACGCGTCCCGCGTGTATCCCGTCCGCCATGACAACGGGGCGGCCCACGCCGGGCAGGTTGATCTCGGCCAGCACCACGGGCAGGGGACACGCAAGGATCATCTGCATGTAATGGAGCTGGTCCTCCGCGCTCGTGATTACCGGATACACGACCATCCCGCGTGTGTCGTCCGGGCCGAGTCGGGCGATCATCTCCGCTTCGCGGCGGAAATCCATGCCCGTCGTCAGCATCGCCGCGCGTTCGCCCGCCGCCTTCACCGCGTCCTGGAAACCGCGCGCGATCCGGGCAATGCCCTCGTGATGCATGTTGGGACAAATGAACGTCCATGCCGGCCCCTCTTTCCCCGCGGTTTTTCCGCGCCTGCTGGCGGCGGCGCCCCCCCCCCCCCCCGCCCCCGCCGCCCCCCGCCCCCCCCGCCCGCCCCCCCCC
>JAISAX010000955.1 GCA_031266495.1 Opitutaceae bacterium | reverse complement strand
CCCCCCCCCCCCCCCCCCCCCCCCCCCCCCCCCCCCCCCCCCCCCCCCCCCCCCCCCCACTCCTCTCGCACGGCCCGGTGCGCCCCTGCGAAAACGGAACCGCGCAACTTCATGTGAATTACTGATCGGATGTTACGCGGAGCGACGTAGCGGCAGGCTTTTACGGTCGAACGGTCGAACGGTCGAACCCGAACAGCCAGCCAGCCGGGCGAGGCGCGCAATGCGCCACGTCACGAGAGGAGGAACCACTAATGGATTTCGCCAACGGGCGAAATCTTGAGAGTGAAGCTGCGACTGATCGTCGCAGCGAGGAACTGTCGGGGTTCGCTTATCGCGGACCGGGGAAACCCCCCACGTCAAAGGCCTGCGATCAGCAGGCCCCGGCAGAGTGTTCCGGAGGCGATCAGCCGGAGGGGTGGTTGAAGATTTCGCCATTGGCGAAATCCATTAGTGGTTCCTTTCCTTCCCCGGTACTGCTCTCCGCTCTGGCACGGAGACTTGCCGCTCCCATGCCTGCTCTGCGTAACGTCAGTGAATTACTCCCGATTGAGCATGCTCAATTTACTTTGCGTTGCCGCGGGCGCTGCGCGCTGGCAAAGACCGGAGTAACTTATGCCTGATCGACCCAATATCCTGCTCATTCATGTGGACCAGTGGCGCGGCGACTGCCTTTCGATCGAGGGGCATCCGGTTGTCCACACTCCTTACCTCGACCAGTTGGCCCTGGAGGGCGCGCGCTTCCGGCGCGCCTACTCCGCGACACCGGTATGCATCCCGGCCCGCGCCGCCCTGATGACCGGGCTTTCACAGCGTTCCCACCGGCGCGTGGCTTACCAGGATGGCATCCCGTGGGATTACGAGACGACCATGGCGGGCGAGTTTTCCAAAGGCGGATACCGGACGCACTGTATCGGAAAACTGCATGCATACCCGGAGCGCAACCGGTTGGGATTCGAATCGGTGGAATTGCATGACGGTTTCCTCCATTTTGCACGGGACAGGCGCCGGGGCGACCTGGCCGAAATCGACGATTACACTACATGGCTGCGCAAGGAAACAAGACGGGCGGACGCCGATTATTTCGAACATGGCCTCAACTGCAACTCGGTGGTGGCGCGTCCGTGGGACAAGGAGGAGCGTCTGCATCCGACCAACTGGGTGGTGACCCGGGCGCTTGATTTTCTGGCGCGTCGGCTGGACGCGCAGCGGGGGGGGGAGGGGAGGGGGGCGATGGATGCCGGGCGTCCGTTCGTTCTGTTTGTGTCATTTCATCGTCCGCACCCGCCTTATGATCCGCCTGCGTGGGCGTTCGGGCAGTATCTGCATGCCGACATGCCGGAGCCGCCGGCGGGGAACTGGGTGGAGGATTTTGCCGAACACGACCGGACTCCGTCACCGGTCGCCTTCAGGGCGCGATACCGGCCGGAGGTGCTCCGGCGCGCGCGCGCCGGCTATTACGGGCATATGACGCATATCGACCACCAGGTGAATCGCCTGATCGAGGGGCTTCACGAGTATCGCCTGCGGGATGACACGTGGATTTGCTTTACGAGCGATCATGGCGAGATGATCGGTGATCATTTTCTTTTCCGGAAGGGTTTCGGTTATGAGGGGTCGGCGCGAGTGCCGCTGCTTTTGCGCGGACCGCGAGGATCGGGAGTGCGGCCCGGCACGACAAGCGATGCCGTCGTGGAGCAGCGGGACATCATGCCCACGTTGCTGGAATGCGCCGGCTTGCCCGTGCCGGAATGTGTCGAGGGCAAGAGCTTCCTGCAACAGGCGCGCGGAGCGACGGGCGGAGTGCGCCCGTGGCTGCACGGGGAACTCACCATGCTCGGGGAATCGTTCCAGTGGCTCACGGACGGGCGCGAAAAATACCTGTGGTTCAGTCGCGAGGGGCGTGAGCAGCTTTTCGATTTGGCCGACGATCCGCAGGAGTGCCGCGACCTTGTGCGGACCGGCGGCGACGCTGTGGCGAGCCGGCTCGAAGTCTGGCGCGAACGGCTGGCAACCGAACTGGCCGGACGGGAGGAAGGCTATGTGAGGGACGGGCGTTTGCAGCCGGGGAGAGAGCCGCGGAGCCTGTTGACGCGCGGCGGCTGATTGATTGATGCATATGTCCGTCTGCGTATTCGTTTGTCATGACGACTGTATCTGAAAGAGCCACGACGCCCGTTCCCGTCCGGGTCAATCACCGGATGATCGCGGAGGCGGCCGGCGTAAGCCGGGCAACCGTCTCGCTGGCCTTGCGTGGCAATCCGGCGATCCGCGAGGCAACGCGGCGGCGCGTGCGCAGGGTGGCCGACAGGCTGGGTTACCGTCCGCATCCGGCCGTCGCCAACTATATCGACTACGTGCAGCACCGGCGTTTGCAGGGCCGTTATCGCGCGACGCTGGCAATGCTCTTGACGGAGCCTGTGTGCAGGGCCGCCGATGTGTCGGTGCAGCGCGAACTTTACGACGGAGCGGTGGCAAGGGCAACGGAACTGGGCTACGTGGTGGAAGATTTTTTGATCGGCGGCGCGCGGGGTTTGTCCGTGCGGCGGCTGAGGGAGGTGCTGGTGGCCCGCGGCATTGACGGCGTGATCGTGTCGGAGGGACAACCGGCGGCACATGGCGCGGAGGTTTTTGACTGGAGAGGACTTTGTGCAGTGACTTTCGGATACACGTTGCGGACGCCGTCGCTTTCGCGCGCGTGTTCGAATCATTTCATGATCGTAACGCGATTGCTGGGACGGCTGGAGGCGCGTGGTTACCGGCGTGTGGGGCTTGTGTGCAGCGAGGCGGCCAACGAACGCGGATACCGCATTGCGAAGTCCGCCTGCCTGGGGTTCCAGAGCGGATTGCCTGACGAAAGGGTTGTTCCGTATTTGCAATACAAGGACTGGTCGGACGGGGAGTTCCTGGCGTGGTTTGAACGGCACCGGCCCGATGCCATTATCAGCCATGACGGGCAACGTATTTTGCGGAGTCTGCGCGCGAGCGGCGTGCGGGTGCCGGAGGAGGTCGGGGTGGCGAGCTACATGCGGATGGCGGATCAGCGGGGCATGTGCGGTTATTCGCAGAATTTTCCGGCGGTTGGAGCGGCAGCGGTGGACCTCCTTGCCGGGCAGCTTCAGCGCAATGAACGCGGGGCGCCGGCATGTCCGAAGCTCGTTCTTGTCGATGGCATCTGGCACGACGGCGTCACGTTGCGCGATTGCGCCGACGAGTGATCCGGACGCATGAGGGAGAGCGAATAACGGAAACAGGGTTTGCCGTCAGAATTTTTCTTCGACCGCGCCGGTTGCCGGTTGTGGCGTCGGGTCAGCGAGGGCGGAGGCGTCGGCGACGGATGCCTTGCCGATGCCGGTCGCAGGCACGGGGGCGTCACCGGGAGAGCGGCTCATCAGGGTCATGCCGCCGGCCGGGTGCGGCTCGTTAACAAAAAGTTCGTCGCCGCGCTGCACCAGCGCGAGGCCGTCCCATACCCACCACTCGGTTTGCGGCATCGCGGAGGCATCGGGACGCGTGGCCTTGCCGACCAGCATGCCCGCCGCGTCGTACGCATAGGCGGCGGCGCGTCCGCCGGGGCGTTGCACCGACATCACCTTGTCGAGGTAACCGTAACTGAAGCTGCGCACGGACTGGTCGCCCTCGATTTCCTGCGTCATGCGGCCGGCGCGGTCGTAGCGGAATTGCGTCACCGAGGCCGGGGCGCCGGAGGGAGCGTCAGCCACGTCGGCGCCGCCAGGGAAACCGGCCTTGCGCACGAGCTGGTTGGCGGCGTCGTACTCCATTTGCAGCCATTGCGAGGGAGAACGGTTTTCCACGAGGTTGCCGGCCCCGTCGTAGCGGTAGCGGCGGTTTTGCCGCGGGTCTTGCGGCGAAGTGACCGTGGCGAGCCGTCCGAGCGCGTCGTAACCGTAGTTGAGTTCCACGACAACGGGCGCGGCGGCCGGGCGGTTGTTGCTGCTGGCGTTGCCGTCGTCGCCGGAGGACGGCAGGAGGAGGGCGGCCGGGGCGGGTTTGGCCACCGAAACCCCGA
>JAISAX010000470.1 GCA_031266495.1 Opitutaceae bacterium | reverse complement strand
GCGTCTTCTGGAGCGTGATCGGCATCACGGTGCTGGTGCCGCTGGTGGCGGTGTGGCGCAACCTCTCCGCCATGGCGCTGATCCTTGCCGAGGCGCTTGGCGGCACGGCAAGCGACCGCAACCTGCCCAAGCGCGTGCTCGAGCACGGCATCAAGGGAGCCGCCGGGCTGGGCATGGCGTACTGGCTATACGCCATCCTGCCGGTTGCGGCGCTGCCGGGCTGGGGCTGGGCAGTCATAGCCTGTGTCGCGGTGGTGCTGGCGGTGGTATTTTCCAACCGGCTCATCTACTGGCACAGTTCCTGGGAACATTCCGTGCAGGAAGTGC
Organism: Opitutaceae bacterium; assembly: GCA_031266495.1. The sequence continues at coordinate 3,741 of JAISAX010000470.1, read as the reverse complement.
TGGCGGAGGATTCGCGCCGGCCCGAAGAGGTGCGCGCGGACGCCCGCGTGGCGCTGGACGAAAGCCTGGGCGCCTGGAAACTGCGCCTGGAGGAATGCGTGGTGCCCGACGCCGCGAACTACGCGGGCCACACCCTGGCGCAACTCTCCATCCCGGCGCGCTTCGGCTGCTCGGTGCTGGAAGTAGAGCGCAACGGGCACCTGATCACCGGGGCCGGGCCGGAACTGCGGCTCTACCCCGGCGACAAGATCCTGCTGCTCGGCGCGCGCGAATCGCTCGATGCGGTGCATGCGTTTTTGCAGGCGCGCAAACCGAACGCCTCTGCCGACGACGAGTTTGGCGGTTCCGTGCTGGAGACATGCGTAGTGCCCGCGACGTTACGGGGGGGGCGGACGCTGGCCGAATGGCAATTCGCGCGGGATACGGGCGTGCGCATCGCGGGCATCCGGCGCGGTGGCGGGCAGATCATCACACCGGGCGGTTCGCAGACCCTGGAGCCGGGCGACGACCTGCTGGTGGTCGGTTCGCTGGGCGAGTTGCGGGCCTTTCGCCAGTGGCTGAAAAGTGCGGCCAGCCCGGCTCCGGTTGCCGAAGCCGGAGGCGGAGCTGCGGCGGAAGTTGCGACTGCCGGCTAGTCCGGAAATTGCACAAGATGTTCCGGGCATGAGGTGCCTGCCGGAGGTAGGGGCGTCGCTTGCGACGCCCGCGCCAACAGGACGATGCGTCGAATGGCATGCGTGGGCTTCGCAAGCGAAGCCCCTACATCGGAGAACTTCCTGCCGTCCGGGCCAACTTCGGCTTGCCGCCGTCGCCCGCACATGGCCTGTTTGTCGGCGTGCCGAGTGGCGCCTGCCAGGATGCACCCGTAGCTCAGTTGGATAGAGCATCCGCCTTCTAAGCGGATGGTCGTGGGTTCGAGTCCCGCCGGGTGCGCCATCTGGTCCTTCGATGTTTCTGACAGGACGCGAGGAAGGGCGGTGCCGGGCGACGCGCCTCGCCCTCCTTCCGCCATCACGTGGTCGTGGCTCGAAACACCGAAAAACAAAAAAACCCTGAAGGTTATACCTCAGGGCTTCGCAACGGATAAGGGCAGGTTCATGATATTATTCTTCATTGTGATGGGATAAAACTCCATTGCATGAACGGATTCTGACTGTAAATCCCGCCACCGGGAGGGCGCTTGGCAATGCGATCCATATAGACGGCAACAAAATACCAGCCGCTTGTCGGATCAGCCCACGATACAATCCAGCACTCCTTGTCATCACCAGGAATCCAGCCCAGCCATACTCGATCTATATAATGGCGATCGATGTCAGGGTTATCAACCTTGGCAAAATCCGAGGCTATCTGTAATGCTTCAGAATAACTGATGATCGGTGCGGTGCCTGGCAGAAATGAACAGGTTGTCGGGTCGGGACGAGGCGGTTTTGATACGCAACCCGCCACGTTGAGACATAAAAGGAGTATGACAAGATGTCGCATGATTTCTGTCTGCCGCCCCGTGTCAGCCGCCGAGCGGAGCAAGGTTGGCTGCACGCGATGGTTCGCCCGTTATATTGTGAAGTACTCTGAGCACACGACCAGTATGAAGACCTGTTCGCTTTCCGGTAGTTGAGCCCTGGAAATAGTGCCAGAGGGTTGCCCAAATCATGAGTTTTTGTCTGTTTCTCTTCTTGTCTGTAATCTCCAGATAGTTCACTGATATAGCCATACCCGCCTCGCTAAATCGCTTCGGCCAAGCGCTTATTTCTGATAAGCGGGTCGGGTTCAAGGTCTTTAGATATATCAAATCCCTCGTCATAATAAATTCTTCGTGTCCATTTTCGTTTTCGTCCAAATACTCGATTACGAAATGGCCGGGGGGAACAAGCAGTTTTTTAAAGGGGTCCTTCGTGTGGAAATATGGGATAATAGACGCCACAATTGCGATGAGCAGTATAGCTCCTGGCAAAAATATTTTCCTGAGCGGGTGCTTTTTCATTTTCTCGTCGAACGTCAAAGTTGGGTCATGAAGGTAGATGGTGCAGAGACGGAATAAACAGCATCCGTGACGTTGGCGGATTCATGCAATGACGGCAAGGCTGTGTTGCTCGAAAAAGGAGTACATGCTCCAAGCATTTCATAAACGAGCCGGCAGGCGGCGGAGCGCGGGAGCGGTTCGGCGCAGCGCAGGCCGGGCGCGCGCCTGGCGTTTTCAAGCGGTTCTGTATCCATATCTTTGTCGCGAATGATTGTTTGCAGCTTTGATGCGAACCCGGCGAGGGTGGCGGCTGGTTGCCCAAGGTCGTTCGCGGGCAACGAGTGGACGGCGGCGGAGGCGGCGAGGATGGCATCGCCGGGTGTGTCGCAGGCGAGAAGCGCAGCGAACGCCCGCGCCCAGCAGTCCGCCGTGGCGGATGTGAGCGGATCATGCGGATGCGCGTCGTAGGTCGCAAAGAATCCTTTCGTCCCGAGGTATTGCACGGCGGGTACCCAAGGCTCGGTTGATGCGGGATCAACGTCGTTGAAAAACGAGATCATGGCACGGCGGTTGGCGAGAGCGCGGAGCAGCAGGTCAGGGGCGAGCGCGGCGGGGGTCGTGTCGTGTTTTTGCGCAAGCGCGGCGGCGAGGCCGGCGGCTTCTCCGGTTTGCATCCAGACGGGTTCGAGGCGTATTGGCCCCCAGCCTACATGCGAGGCGGAGAGCGCGACGGGAACGAGAAGGTTGTCCAGGCCTTGAGGCAGAAGCGTGCGCCAGGGGACTTGCGCAGGGCGGGATTCTTCGGCGAGGAAAAAAATGCCGTCGGGATGCGCGCCAGGACCGGAACTGCGTTCAAGGCAGGCAACAGAATCGATCGGCCAGTCGGTGGTGGCAATGCTGTCGGGGTGAATGGGCGTGCGCGCGCCAGCGTGGATGCGGGCGAAGGCGGGAACCGGAAGGGCGTCATGCTCGGTGAATACGTAACGTCCAACAAGGCGACGGGCTTCGCGGACGTAGATTTCGTAGGGAAGGTTTTGGTTGTCGATAAACTCGTCGGCAGCCAGGCCGTAGTCTTTCCAGTAATCACGGTCGCATTCGCGGGCGGCGGGGTCGTTTTGGTAGAACCAAAGGAGACTCAACATGGTGTCGAGGTAGTGACGCGAGATGCGTTCGCGTTCGGGCCAGCCGGCGGCGGGATATGCGTTGTGCGGGCCGATGAGGCGTCCGCCGTTCCAGCCGATTTTGCCGTTGGGAATGTTTGGAACGACGTTGGGGCGGTCGGCAATGACGTTGGGCAGGCCGGGAACATAACTGCCGTTGCTCACTTTTTTGTGTGCGTCGGGATCGTAGTTTTTTGGTTTTTTGATGGGGATGCGGTTGGCCGGATTTTTGGTGAGAATGAGCCGGTAGTTGTAGGCCATGACAGCAGAGTCGCCTTCGCCGGTGCTGTCGGGCAGGCGGAGCGGGCCGGTGGCGTGGGGGAAGCTGCGGAGATTGAGGCGACCGGCAACGGCGTCTTGCGGAAAACGGGATTGCTCCGGCGTGTGCGGGCGTTCGGTGGAGTAGATGATGCCGGCGTGAGGCTCGTTGTAGAGAGATCGCGGTTCGCGTCCGATCCGGCAGGGCACTCCAGCGGTTGCGGCGAGATCGCCTTCGTAGGTGGCGTCGGCAAACGTGCGGGCGGTGATGCGGAGGGTGTGTGGTGGCGCGGGGCGGGCCCCCCCCGACGCAGGACAAGCAGGGCGGGCCCCCCCGCCCCCATGCGGGTGTTCTTAAGC
>JAISAX010000951.1 GCA_031266495.1 Opitutaceae bacterium | reverse complement strand
CGATTTCACACGTGGTCGGTGTCCCGATACCGGTATCGGGCGCGAAATCGGGAGGGGGAGTGGCCGTTGGCTTTTTTGAACCAGGCGGAAAAATCGGTGTGCCGGGCAAACCCGAATTCCGCGGCGAGGCGTTTTACGGGCAGCGAACTGTGCAGGAGCGTGTGACGGCAGATGTCGTGACGACGGCGTTCGATGTACTGCTTGGGAGTCATGCCCATCTGCGTGGAGAAAAGGCGCGAGAGCTGGCGCGGCCCCAGTCCGATTTTCGAGGCGAAGCTCGCCTCGCGGAATTTGTCGGCGAGGGGAAACCGGTCGAGTTGCGAGAGTGCCTGGAGCACGCGTTCGTCGCAGGCTCCGAGGCGAGTGGGTTTGAGGCCGAGAGCGATGAGTGTCTCGGCGTACGTGCGGATGAAATACAGGGTGGCAACTTTGATGTCCACGAACGGGGAGAGGGGAATCTCCGCGGAGTGGAGGAGCCGCGGATCGGGCGAGGGGCGCCAGGGCGAAACCACGGCCAGGAGATGCCGGGCGGCGGTTTCAAGCCGGGGGATGTCGCGTGAGGAAATGACGAGGCTGAGGCCTTCGTCGAAGAGGGCGCGGCCGTCGGGCCAGTGCGCCTGAAAGCGCGCGGAGAGGAGTTGCGTGCCGGGTTCGAAATACTGCTCCCGCAGCCCGGGCCACGGGATGAGCCACTGGCCCGCGGTTGCCGTCACTTTTTTACCATTACAAATGACATGGGCTTCTCCGTGCGTCACAAGCCAGGCCGCGCAGTAGTCCAGCCCGATGGTGGGCGGAGCGGTGGTGACCAGGCGGGAGGGGCGGGAGGAGCGGGAGGAGCGGGAGGAGGCGCCCCGGGATTCGCCGGCTCCGCCCGGCCTGATGGCCGGAACAGGCCCCTCGTAAATCCACAGGAGGTTCTGGCGAAGCGAGGTCCAGTCCTGGTAGTGCGCGATGGGAAACGGAGAGGCGGTGGCAGCGGCGGTTGCGGCGGCGGTGGCAGGCGGTGGCGCGGAAAAAAAGGGTGTTTTCATGCGTCGCGATCAGTATGGAAAAACAGGTTTCCGGCAATGACAGGGAAGTTATGACCGGGGGCGGGGAGTGGTCATTTCGGGATGTTTGCCGTTTGCGTCCGGGCGAGTTCCGAGTCGATCCAGGCCCGCGTGGCTTCCTGCTGGTTTTGTGCTTCGAGGAGCACGCTCAGGCGGTCGTGCCAGTGGCCGGAGTCGTCGCGAGTGGCGGCGTATGCCCGGCAGGCGCCGGCCGCCACGGCCAGATCCTGGCGCATGATGTTGAGGCGCACGACATGCGACTGGCGCGCCAGGTCGGCGCGGACGGCGGCCTTGTATCCGGGCGCAACCGACGCCTTGAAGCCTTCAAGCGAGCCTGCCGGGTTGACGAGAATGTTGAGGGCGTTGGCGACAATCCGCCCGGTGTTGGCGCCGATTTCGCTGATCTGGAAGCCGTCCACGTAGCCGTCGATGGCCGGCAGAAACGGCTCCACTTCCGGCGTCAGCCTGGCGCCGGTGACGGACGGGAGCCAGGAACTGAGTTCGGTGAAGCGCTCGTTGTGTTCGCGCGAGGTCAGGAATTGGATGAAATCAATGGCGCGCTCCCGGTTCCTGGTCTGGAGAGGGATCCCGAAACTGAGGCTGGTTTTTATGGTGGCTTCGGACGCATCGCCGTAAACGTTGCGTCCGTAGCGGGGATGGTCCGGCGTCGGAATCGGGATTCTGAATACACCCAGCCCAAAGGACGCCTGTTCACGGAAGCTGGGCGCGTCATAACTGCCCGTCGCGATGAGGAGGGCGCGTTCCTGGATAAAGTAGAACGTGGCATCTTCGCGCGAAATCTGCGGATAACCGGCCTGAAGGCGCAGGCCGACTTCGCGGGTGATGGCCAGTCCGTCACTGACGGCGGGCGTGTCGAGCGACCAGTCGCCGCGCAAAAAGGAGACTCCGGTCTCCACGGGATTGACGCTCATGGCGTAATTGCGCAACGAGGTGGCGACCACTTTCTGCGTCTGGCTGTTGGCAAATTTGTAGATGACGAGCGGGCCGTTGATCCTGGAACCGGCAATGGGGATGACGGGGATTTTTTCCCGGCGGGCGTAGTCCTCGACTCGCTGGCAGATGGCCTGAAATCCGTCGTAGGTTGTCGGCGCCGGCGTGTCCCCCAGAATGCGTTTCCAGAGCCGCACATTGTAGTAAAGGCGGATGGTGTGCATCGACATGGGAACGCTGTAGTATTCGAGGAGGTTGGGGCGGTAGTTGACGCCGCCGACCAGGCCATCGGTGAAGGTGTTGCGCCATGCCGTGTTTTCGAGATCCGTGCCCTTGTTGTAGGGATTGGGTTTTTCAACGTAATCGGAGACGGGGAGAAAATAGCGGGCGAGCATTTCATCCTCGGAGCCGGGCATTTTCCCGAGGGCGATGAGGTCGGTGGCGGTGCCGCCGATGAGTTGGGTTTGCAGCCACTGGGTGTAGGTGCGCTCCGGAATCGCCAGTTGCTCCACGCGGACGTCGGGGTGGAGTTTTTCGTAGTCGCGGGACAATACGTCGAGCGCGGTGCGCAACCCGCCTTCGAGTTGCCAGTGCGCAAAACGGATCACTTCCCTGCCATCGAAGCGGTCCTCACGCGAACGCGAAAACACCGTGACCAACGCGTATCCGAAACAGACTACGAGCAACAAAAAACCGATGATGTTGGAAATAGTCTGGCGATTCATGGGGAGTCAGGAGGGGGGGGGGGGGAGACAAATTAAGAATTAAAAATTAAGAATGGCGGATGAAGGATGGTGAACGGCGGAGGCGGATGGTGGCTTCGCCGTCGGGGGGTACGGTGCGCAGGTCATGGAGGGTTTGTGTGCATGGGGTCGTTTTCTGCATTCTTAATTCTTAATTCTTAATTTCCCCGCGTCAGCGGGGACAATGGTCGTGATGAAATTTGCTTCCGCCCGCGGTTCATCAAGCTCCAGATAAAAACCGGCGCGCCGGGCAGGCGCTGGCAAATCGGGCGACGCGCCCGACCAGAGCGTAAACGCGCCGCCGCCAGCCACCGCGAATTCCACCCGCATCACCAGGTTTTTCGGGAATTCGACGTCGAGCGCGATGCGATCCCGGCAGGTCATGGCGCGCACGTCGTCCCAGTATCGAAATGCCTTGGTGCGGCCTTGGGCGAATTCGTCGGCGCCGACAGAACGGAGACTGCCGTTTCCTGTCCGTTCCCGGGGAAATCGCACCCTGCCTTGCAGGTGCAGGGACAAGCCAAGGCGTGCCGTCACTCCGGCTTTCGTCAGTGCGACCCGCGTTTCCTCCACCAGCGAATCGCCATCGATGCGAAGGCGACGGGAGGCTTTCGCTCCCGATCCCGAACGCGAGGACTGCGGTGCCGCCTCCCAACTCCATTTCGGCGTCTGCGTGTAACCCGATGGCCAGTAGCGGGGCTGGGCCGCCTCCACCACGCCTGCCTCCGGGTCAAACCGCACAAGCTCGCCCGGATGCCAGGAGCGCTGCCCGTATCCATCTATCAAGGGCACATTGTGGTTGAGGCCGCGTGAATAGTATTCGCGAAATATCCGTGAACCGTAACCTGTATTGCCGGGATCATGACTGATATCCACGCCGGCAAACGACGCCGACCAGTTGAGCGCTTCGCTCTGGACATGGGAATTGACGAGTTGCCCGTAGTGGAAAAACACCTGCCAGCGTCCTTTCCCGAGCAGCGCAAAGCGGGTCGATTCCATGTTGCGCGACGTCACTGCGGGAAGCGTGGGGGAGATTTTTTCCGAACCGGCAATGGCCGCCGGCGGATCAATCAGCGCGGGCCACGAATATTCGCTGGACGTGGTCGCGAGATGCACTCCGCAAGGCGTGGGCCAGATGCGGCAGGCGTTAACGAGCCAGGACGAAGGGGCGCGCCTGGGTCCGACCCCCGTATCGGCCGGATTGGGCAGTGTGCCGTCCGGGAAGCGGATCAGGAGCGGGGCGAGCATGAGGTTCTGGACGATGGCGGCTTCTTCCCGGAGTCGCGGGGCTTGTCCGACGAGGCCGGCAAAGGTGAAGAGGGGGGCGGTGGCGGCGATGACGAAATCGTTGTAGCCCATCGATTGCTCATACCAGAAGTAGTCGCCGGTCACACCCTGGCGGATTTGTGCGCGCAGGCCGAAGGGGCCGCCAAGCGCCTTTTCGAGCAACGCTTCGTCGCGGTACAGCAATGCGATCCGGGCCTCCGTCGCCCGCTGCCAGAGGGCGATGTTGTGGATCGACTGTCCGGAACGCGCCAGCAGTGCGGCCTCGGGCCGGAAGAGTTTTTCCAGCCAGGCCTGGCGGCGGGCGGGCGGAGCGTGGTCGAAAACGAGTCGCGCGGCTTCCGTCAGGCGGGAAACGATCACGGCGTCATCGAGGCTCTGGAAGCCGAGCCAGGAGTTTTTGCGCTGCGCCACTCCGCGTCCCCACGACGTGTAGTTGTCCGCGTAAAAATCGAGCCGGGCGCAAATCCAGTCGGCGTAACGTGTGTCTCCGGTTAATCGATACACGGAGGCGATGTTGCCCATTTCCTGAGTGTGGCGTTTCCGGAAGGCCCCGACCCAGGCCCGGAATAGTGCCGGCGTGGCTTCCGGCGACACCGGGACTTTGTGGCCGGAGGTGCTCATGATGTGATCCGTGTCTTCGCCCGGCACGTCTTCCGTCCACACCAGCCAGGCGCTGTCGATGGGGCTGATGAATTCGTGATTCCAGCCGGCCTCCCATCCGGCGCGGTCGCGATTGCGTTTCATCCATGCATCGGCGGCCGCCTGTCGCTGGCCGGCCCATTTTCCCCAGGCAGGATCGGCCGCGACGCGACGCCGCGCCCCCTCCCAGTCTTCGAGCGGCGTACGATAAGCGGAGCCGCCGGACTGGAGCAGCTTGATTTCGGCAAACGCTTTTTCCGGTTCCGGCTTGGGAAACTCCGGCGCCGGAAACGCCACCGCGCGAAACACGACAAGCAGTAAAACAACCAGTGGAACCGGTAAAAAAAGCGTCCCTCCGCGAAGCTGTCCAAATGCCGGCCGAGCACAGGAAATCGGGAATGGCGAAAACGGGAATGGCGAAAAGCACGCGGTTTTCTCTTTCATGCGTTGCGTTGAACGGGGGGGGGGAGGGGGAGGCGGGGGGGGCGCGGGGGTTACAGATTGCCCTTCGGCTTGGGCCAGTAGAAGCCGGAGCAGAATTGCTCCATTTTCCGGGATTCAACCCACTTGACGGAGCCGTCCGCGTAGGCGGCGTTCATGCCCTTGATGGGGACGTTGCCGTCGGCGTTTTCGTAGTGGCCGATGGTGCCCTTGACGTTTGTTTTGCTGAGACACCCCCACATGGCGACGTCGAGCGGAGGGCTGTTGAGGTCACCGAAGAGCATGGAACGGTTGTATCCGTCAGACGTGACGCCTTTCGCCGAACGAAAATAGGAATAGGAAATGTAGTTGCCGAACCCGGCGAAGGTTTTGGTTGCGACAAGAGCGGGGTTGTAAGCGTCGCTGTTTTGCGCGGCGCCCGGGCAGAGCATGATTTTTGCGAGGACCGCGCAACTGCTCGTTCCGGAGGGGGCCGAATCACCAAACCAGGGCGCGAGGCAGTTGTTGTAGCCTGTCCTGACAATGCGGTTTACCTGGCGATCCCAGGAGGCGTCGGAATCATTCTCCGCGACGTAAGGCGGTTTGCCCCGGTTCTCGTTGCCGTATGCGATCGAGGCGAGGACGATTTGATGGAGATTGCTCACACACTGCGCGCGCCTGGCCGAATCGCGGACTTTGGATACCGCGGGGATAATGATGGCGGCAAGGATGCCGATGATCACGATAACGGTGAGCAACTCGATCAGCGTGAAAGCGGCGAAAAGCGGGGCAGTGGAAAGCGGGGCGGAGGTTGCGGGTCGTGAGCGCATGGGAGGGGGGGGGGAATGATGACACAAGGGTTACGGGTGAGCGGTGTTTTGTCGTGACGAACCTGGTTGCGCGGCAAAACCGGTGGAAGGCAAGAGAGTGCGGTTTTCCTGAAAAAAGCCGAGGCGCTCCGGACATGGGATTCCGGGAATTCCAGAGGCTCTCCATGCGAAAGCGGAACGGCCAATGATGATGACCGTTCCCTGAACTCCCGGGGGGGGGGGGGGGGGGGGGGGGGGGCCG
>JAISAX010000949.1 GCA_031266495.1 Opitutaceae bacterium | reverse complement strand
CGGCCCCCCCCCGCCCCCCCGGGCGCGCGCGCGGGGGGGGGGGGGGGCGGGCCCCCGCGGGCGGCACCGGGTCTGTTGCCGTTGGGGCTGCGGGGGGCGGCTTCGATGGTGGCTTCAGGGGTCAGTGAATTGCCGGGCAGGATGATCCGGGGCGTGATGAAGATGACAACCTCGGTCTTGGACCTGTAAACGCCTTCGGAACGGAAGAGGCGACCGATCAGGGGGAGGGAACTGACCCCGGGCACGGAACGTTTGCTGGTGTAGTCGCCGTCGGTAATGATGCCGCCGATGACGGCGGTTTCCCCGGAGCGCAGGCGGACGATGGTGGATGCCTGCTTGATGTAAAGAGACGGGGCGGTGGAATAGCCGTCAGGAGACATCATATCCCTGTTGAGACGGGTGAGGGCAGGAGTGATGTCGAGGGTGATGTCGCCATTGTCGGCCACATGAGGAGTGATCGCGATGATGGTGCCGATGGAGATGGTGTTGGTCTCGTACGTCGCCGACGAGATGACGTTGCTGGAGCCGCTGTTGATGGTCTGGGTGGTATCGGAAGTGCGCTGGAAGTAGGGGCGGTCTTCGGTGTCCTTGATGTAGGCCGTCTGGTTGTTGAGGGTGACCAGGCGGGGAGCGGTTACGGCGTTGAGGGTGCCTTGCTCGGAGAGGGCATTGATCAGCGAAGTTATTTTGCCGAGGCTGATGACACCGGAAACGGTGTCGGTGGCGAAACTGGCGCCTCCCAGCGTTGTGTTGATATCCGTGTTGGATTTCCAGTTGAGGAAGCTGAGGTCGCCGATGGAGGTTTTGGCGAGTTCCCAGTTGATACCGAGTTTGTTCTGGTCGTTGAGCTGCACTTCAACGATCTTGCCGAAAAGCTCCACTTGCTGGCCAATGCGGCCGTTTATATTGGCAATAAAGCTGGAGAGGATGGCGTGCGTCTTGCGGGAAGCAGTGGCCAGGATGGTGCCGGCAAAACGATTGACGAGGATTTTCTCGTCCGCGGATTTGAGGCTGGTTATATCCGTGGTGATATTCGTCCAGAACTGGTTTTCGTTGGTTTGGGAAAGGCTGACGCTGGCACTGTCTTCTTCGCCTGAGCCGCTGCCGCCGCCGCCTCCGCTGCTGCTGCCACTGCTGCCGCCGCCGTCATAGCCGGTTTGGCCCAGGTTGATGGAGGAAGAGGTGGATCCCTTGCGTTCGAGTTGCGGGTACTCGATCTGGTAAAGGACGGTTTTGAAGCGGCGGATGACGATATAACCGGCATCTTCGAGATCCCAGTAATAGCCTTCGTTTTCGCAAAGAGCCTCAAGGATGCCCTGAAGGGTCATGTTGTGGAATTCCCCGAAAACTTCGGCATCGAGCTCTTTTTCGCAAAGAATGCTGATACCATAGGTGCGCCCCAGCGCCTGCACGACGTCAACGATGGGCTGCTTGTCCTGGCTGAAATAGGGAACGGTCTTGAGGAGGATTTCGGCGGGAGAATTCCGGATGGTCGCCGTGGTGGCCGTTGTGGCAACGGTGGCCGTGGTGACGGCGCGCGTTGATCCTTGCTGCGCATATCCCGAGGCCACGGTGATTGACGCGAGTGCAGCAACGGCAATCAGGCAAAGGTGGCGGGTTGGCATAAATTGGCAGTCAAGGGAGAACATGTGCTGTCGGGTGATATGTGATGTGGTGACGTTGATCTGTTTTTACCGGGTGGATGTGTAAGCGCTCATGTCGCGGATCGAGAGAGAGAGGAAGAAAAAGCGTGCATAGTATGTATGTATGATAAAATTACATTCCTGCGCGGGAAGGGGGCGCCATCGTGGCTCCAGGGCGGCGGATGGCCATGCCGAGGCGACGGCGGATTTCGTCCGGGCGATCGGAGTTCTCGATCGCGGTTTCGGGAGTGATGAGTTTTTTGCGGACGTATTCGACCAGACAACTGTCGAAATCGATCATACCCATGTCTTTTTTGACGGCGATTTCGTTGCCGACCTGGCCGGGTTTGTTTTCGCGGATGGCACCGGCGACAGCCGGGCAGTTGAGGAGGAGCTCGAAGGCGGCAAGGCGACCGCCGTTTACGCGCGGGATCAGGCGCTGGCAGAGTACCGACAACAGCGACGAGGCCACCATCGTGCGGATCTGGTCGCGTTCGTCGGCCGGGACGACGTCGAAGATGCGGCTGATCGTGCCGGCGGCGTTGCGGGTGTGCAGGGTGCCGAATACGAGGTGCCCGGTCTCGGCGGCGGAGACGGCGGCCTTGACTGTTTCGGCGTCGCGAAGCTCGCCGATGAGGATCACGTCGGGGTCCTCGCGCATGGCATCCACCATGCCGGCCTGGAAGCTGGGCACGTCGCGCCCGACCTCGCGCTGGTGAATGAGGCTCCTGGCGGGTATGTAGCGGTATTCGACCGGTTGCTCCAGGGTGACGATGTTGAGGGCGTTGTGCTGGTTGATGTAATCAATGGCGGCGGCGAGCGTGGTGGACTTGCCGGAGCCGGTGTAACCGGTGACCAGAATGAGCCCCGTGGGGCGACCCTCCTTGATGATGGTCTGGAAGGCGGGAGGCAGCATCACGTCCTCCATCAGGGGGATTTTCGAGCGCATGAAGCGCACCGCGAGCGCGGGGCGTCCGCCGGCCTTGTAGAGGTGGCAGCGCATGTCACGATCGATGCGGTTGATGGCGAAATCGGCCGCGTGGCCTTCTTCCTGAAAAAGCCTGCGTTGTTCGGGCGTGAGCAGGGCAAGCACCTCGTTGATGAGGGGTTCCCCGACGGGCAGATCCTTCATCTTGACAATGTCGCCATCGACCCGGAGCCCGAGAGGGGCGTTGAGCATGAAATGGATATCCGAAGCGTTGCGGCTTTCCCCGAACAGGAGGGCTTCATCAAGGCTGTTGAGCGGACCGGCTGTGCGATTCGCAAAAGGCGACCGGGAGCCGAGCAGGGAGGGGTCTCTCCGCGCTGTCGGCGCCGGGGATGCCGGTGCGGGCGCGGGTGCGGGCGCACTTTGCACGGGATGCCCGGATGGTTTGTTCAGCACTGATGCGATCGGTTGCATTATTCGCAGGATAAATGGAATTCTGGCATAAAAGCTTGGCAGACCGGATGTTGCATCTCACAGGAGAACCGGATGCCGGTGGCTGAAATGATGGCGGGAGATTGCATGTTTTTAGAGCGAGACATGGAGACTGCCATTATTCTGCAAATCAGGGTAGTCAGGTAAACACCTTACTTTTTGTGATATGCTTATGGATAACAGGTTATGGCATAATAATTTTATGGATTCATATATTTGCTATTTCGGACGGCAGGCAGCCGGGGATGAACCACGGCAACACTGTCCGGGAAGAGGAGGGGTGGCGGAGGCGAGGGAGAAGGGGTTTTTGCCCGCAATTGGCCTGCTTTTGCACTTGTGACTTGTGGAGCCTTTCTGCGGCACGAAGGATGCAGGGCGTCCCCTTTTGCATGCCCACGAGTCGCGCCAACAAAATCGTCCGAGCCTGGCTGGAATCGCCCACCCACGGCATTATTGAACTCGCCCACGACTGGCGCGCGCGCCACGTGCCGCCGCTCCTGCTCGGCAACGGAGAACGCTTCTCCACCCTGACGCGCGTGCCCGATTACACGTTTGGCATCGACAACGCCTACATGCTCGACCGCAAGGGCGATATCGTCTTCTTCGTCCCGCAGGACGCCCGTCCGCTGCCCCGGAGCGACGCCCTGCCGCCCATTCCCGGCACCGCCCGGCTCCGCGATGATCGCGATGCGGCCCCGCCGGCTGAAACCGTTTACCTGGCCGGCGATTTCAACCACTGGAATCCCGTCGGCCAGGCCGGGTGGGAACTCCATCCGGCGACCTTCGAGGGCTTCCCGTTGCTCGTCTGGAGCGGACCTGCGGAACGTTTTTTTGCGGCTCTTGGCCAGCCTCTCGTCCGGTTCAAGTTCGTGACCGCCGCCGGTCACTGGTTCGACGTGCCGGCCACCGCGCCCAACGCCCTGCGCGACGACCTTGGCAACTACAACCGCACCGTCGATCCCGAGCGCACCGGCTGGCATCTCTTTCGCTTCACGGTGCCCGCTCCGCTCGATCTTGCCCAAACCTGGAGCGTGCAGTGGCAGGGCGACGGCAGTGTGCCGCTCATGCCCGGCCCGTTTTTCTACAACCTCCACACCTCGCTCCCTCTCGGCGCGATCGTGCGCGGGGAAGAAACGACCTTCCGCATCTTCGCTCCCCGCGCCCACTCCGTGGAACTGCACCTCTGCGAAAACCTCGAACGCCAGGACGCTTGCCACGACTACGTCCTCAAGCGCCGTCCCGACAACCACGGCGATGCCAGCGTATGGGAAGTCGTGCTCACGGGCAACCTTCACGGCTGGTACTACTGGTACACGATCGACGGCCCGCGGGATGCCTTCGGCCTCTTCAACCCGGCCCACCGCATCCTCGACCCCTGGGCGCTCGCCGCCGCCGGCCCCCTCGGCCCGGCCATCGTCATCGACCGCGCCTGGCTCGGACGCGGAGAACGTATCCGTGATTACACGACGCCGGACTGGCAGGACCTCGTCATCGCCGAGGCCCACGTGCGCGATCTCGCCGCGCGCGCCCCGGTCGCGCTCGGCGCCGACGAACGCCGCGGCTTCACCGGCCTGCGCAAGTGGGTCGAATCCCCCGACTTCTACCTGCACAGGCTCGGCGTCAACTGCATCGAATTACAACCCGTCCAGGAGGCCGACAACAAGACCCCGTCCGACTACCACTGGGGCTACATGACCAACAACTTCTTTGCGCCGACCAGCAGCTACGCGCTCGACCCGGCGCGCGCCTCCGGGCTGAAGGAGTTTCAGGCGCTCGTCGCCGCCTTTCACCGCCGCGGCATCGCCGTGATCCTCGACGTTGTTTACAACCACGTTGGCGAGCCTGCGCACCTCATGTTCATCGACCGGCTCTACTACTTCGAGCAGGACGCCTCGGGCAAACTCGCCAACTGGAGCGGCTGCGGCAACGACCTGCGCGCCGGCTCCGCCATGGCCACGCGCCTCATCATCGAAAGCTGCACCCACCTCGTCGAAGCCTTCGGCGTGGACGGTTTCCGCTTCGACCTCGCCGACCTCATCGGCGTGCCCGTGCTCGGCCAGGTCGAGCGCGCCCTCAAGCGCGTCAAGCCCGACATCATCCTCATTGCCGAACCCTGGAGCTTCCGCGGCCACATCGCCGGCGCCCTGTGCGACACCGGCTGGGCGTCGTGGAACGACGGATACCGCAACTTCCTGCGCGACTACGTCCGCGGCGGCGGCACTTCCGAAACCTTCGAATACTTCCTCAAAGGCTCGCCCTGGTACTACGCCAGATGGCCGGCGCAGACCGTCAACTACGTCGAGTCGCACGACGACCGCACCTGGATCGACGCCATCACGGAAAACTACAACGGCAGCGGCGACCGCCCCACCGCCGCCGACCGCGCGCGCACCCACCTCATGGCCGCCATCCTCTTCATGTCGATCGGCATCCCCATGCTTTCCGCCGGCCAGGATTTTGTCCGCTCCAAGCAAGGCATCAACAACACCTGGCAGATGGGCGACATCAACGCCCTCGACTACCGCCGCATCTGGCGCTTCCCGACCACGCACACGTATTTCGCCGACTGGATCACCTTCCGCCGCAGCGAGACCGGCCGCCTGCTCCGCCACTTCTCGCGGGCGAGCGAAGGTTTTTTCCGCTTCATCCGCGACGAACACAGCACCGCCGCGGCCGTCCTCTACAACGCCGACTGCTCCCGGGGGACCACGCAACTCCTCTTCGCGATCAACCCGCTCGATCGCGACATCACGCTCCACCTCGGCGACGACGTGGCCACGCCGGACTGGAAACAACTCGCCGACCAGGAGCATTTTTTTCGCCCGACCATGCGCCGCACCGCCCGCCGCCTGGAGCCGGACCTTTACCTCCCGCCACTCGGTTGCGGCCTCTGGATGCGCGAAAGCTAGAAAAAACCGGAAAGCTGGTATCAACGTGAATCCGGGGTGGGGGGGGGGGGGGGGGGGGGGGGGGGGGGGGGGGGGGGGGGGGGGGGGGGGGGGGGGGGGGGGGGGG
>JAISAX010000934.1 GCA_031266495.1 Opitutaceae bacterium | reverse complement strand
TCAACAACGCCCCCGCGCCCATGGCCGACCCCAACCCGCCGCCCGGCTAGGGCTGATACGCTACCCGTAGGGGCGCCGCTGGCGGCGCCCTCCCCCCCCCCCCCCCCTCCCTCCATCCGCCATCCGCAAACCGCATTTCATGAAATCCGTTTTCACCGACATCTTTATCCGACGGCCCGTGCTCGCGATCGTGATCAATCTCGTGATCATCATCGCCGGCGTCCAGGCTTGGGAGACGCTCACCGTGCGCCAGTATCCGCGCATGGACGACTCCACCATCACCGTGACGACCGCCTACGTCGGCGCCAGCGCCGAGCTCGTCCGCGGCTTCATCACCACGCCGCTCGAACGCTCCATCGCCGCCGCCGACGGCATCGACTACATCGAGTCCACCAGCTCGCAAGGCGTATCCACCATCAACATCCGCCTCAAACTCAACTACGACCCGGCCAAGGCGCTTTCCGAAATCAGTTCGCGCGTCAACCAGGTGCGCGGCGACCTCCCGCCCGAGGCCGAGATTCCCGTCATCAACATCCAGTCCACCGATTCGCAATTCGCCTCGGCCTACCTGCGCTTCACCTCCACCACGCTCCGGAGCAACGAAGTCACCGACTACCTCGTGCGCGTCGTGCAACCCCGCCTCTCCACCGTCGCTGGCGTGCAGAAAGCCGAAATCCTCGGCGCCCGCACCTTCGCGATGCGCATCTGGCTCAAGCCCGACCGCATGGCCGCCCTCAACATCAGCCCCGCGCAGGTCCGCGCCGCCCTCGCCGCCAACAACTACCTCTCCGCCGTCGGCACCACCAAAGGCTCCCTCGTCCAGGTCAACCTCACCGCCAACACCGACCTGCGCTCCGTCGCCGAATTCCGCGACCTCGTCATGCGCCAGGAAGGCGGCACCATCGTGCGCCTCTCCGACATCGCCGACGTCGTGCTCGGCGCCGAGGACTACGACGCCGACGTGCGTTTCTCCGGCGAATCCGCCGTCTTCATCGGCGTCTTCGCCCTGCCCACCGCCAACGCCCTTGATGTCGTCAAAGGCATCCGCGCCGAGATGGAGGACATCGTCCAGAACCTGCCGACCGGCCTCGACGGCGGCATCGCCTACGACGCCACCGCCTACATCCAGGACGCTATCAACGAGGTGTTCACCACGCTCGGCGAGACGCTGCTCATCGTCATCGTCGTCATATTCCTCTTCCTCGGCTCCTTCCGCTCCGTGCTCATCCCGGTCGTGGCGATCCCGATCTCGCTCGTCGGCGCGCTGTTCCTGATGCAGGCCTTCGGCTTCTCGGTCAACCTGCTCACCCTCCTGGCCATCGTGCTCTCGGTCGGTATCGTGGTGGACGACGCCATCGTTGTAGTTGAAAACGTCGAACGCCACATGCGCGAGGGCAAGACGCCCTTCGAGGCCGCCCTTGCCGGGGCCCGCGAACTCGTGTCGCCGATCATCTCGATGACCATCACGCTCGCCGCCGTGTACGCGCCCATCGGCCTGCAAGGCGGCCTCACCGGTTCGCTCTTTCGCGAGTTCGCCTTCACGCTGGCCGGCGCGGTGACGATCTCCGGCGTCGTCGCGCTCACGCTCTCGCCCATGATGTCGTCGCAGTTGCTCAAACCCGGCCTCGACGACCGCGGCCTCGCCGGCCTCATCACGCGCGGTTTCGAGAAACTCAAACGCGGCTACGGCATGCTCCTCGACGGCACGCTCAACGCCCGCCCCGCCGTTTACATCGTGTGGATCGTCCTCTCGCTCGCGGCCATCCCGATGTACCTCGTCTCCCCCAAGGAACTCGCCCCCGCCGAGGACCAGGGCGTCATCTTCGCCATCGCCGAGACGCCCGCCAACGGCACGCTCGAACAAGCCGTGCTCTCCACCGAAGCCGCCAACGCGTTTTTTCTCAACCACCCCGACACCGCCCGCACCTTCCTCATCACGCAACCCGCCGGCTCCTTCGGCGGCATGGTCTTGAAGCCCTGGGGCGAACGCCAGCGCACGATCTTCGACATCACGCCCGAGGTCGTTGCCGGCCTCGGCCACATCCCCGGCGTCCGTTACAACGCCATCAACCCGCCCGCGCTCCCCGGCGGCGGCACCTTCCCGATCGAGTTCATCGTGGCCTCCACGGCCGACACCCCGCGGATCCTCGAAATCGTCCGCGAAATCGTTGACCGCGCCAACAAGGCCAACCTCTTCCTCTTCCCCCCGATCATCGACATCAAGATCGACCAGCCGCAGTCGGAAATCACCATCGACCGCGACAAGGTCGCCGCCCTCGGCCTCAACCTCCGGCAAGTCGGCGCCGACATGTCCGCCGCCGTCGGCGGCAACTACGTCAACCGCTTCAACATCGACGGACGCAGCTACAAGGTCATCCCCCAGATCGCCCGCGGCGAACGCCTCAACGCCGACCAGCTCCGCAACATCCACGTCACCGGCCCCGACGGCCAACTCGTGCCGCTCGGCACCGTGGCCACGATCGAGGACTCCACCGTGCCGCGCACCCTCAACCGCTTCCAGCAACTCAATTCCGTAAAAATCAGCGGCATGGCGCTGCGCCCGCTCGACGAGGCGCTCCGCTTCCTGGAAGACACCGCCACCGAAGTCATGCCCAGGGGCTACAAGATCGACTACACCGGCCAGTCGCGCCAACTCCGCGTCGAGGGCAACAAGTTCGGCCCGGCCTTCCTCCTCGCCGTGATCCTGATTTTCCTCGTACTCGCCGCGCAGTTCAACTCGTTCCGCGACCCCTTCGTCATCCTCGCCGGTTCGGTGCCGCTCGCCATGTTCGGCGCGCTCATCTTCTCGCTGCTGAAAATGCCCAACCCGCAACTCCACTACTTCACCGACGGCTGGACGACCACGATGAACATCTATTCGCAAGTGGGCCTCGTCACCCTGATCGGCCTCGTATCCAAAAACGGGATTCTGATGGTGGAGTTTGCCAACCACCTCCAGACGCAGGGCCTTTCCAGGATCGCGGCGATTCGCGAAGCCTCGCTCACGCGCTTCCGCCCCATCCTCATGACGACGATGGCCACGGTCATCGGACACCTCCCGCTCACCCTCGTGACCGGCGCCGGCGCCGCGGCGCGCAACAGCATCGGCATCATCATCGTGGCCGGCATGGCCATCGGTTCGCTCTTCACCTTCTTCATCGTGCCATCGCTCTACGTCCTCATCGCCAGGGACCGCGGCGGCAAACAGACGCACCTCGCTTCACCATCATGAAAACCCACCGACTCACCGCGCTGCTCCTGCTGGTCGCCACCGCCGCCGCCAACGCCGCTGCCGCCGCTGCCTTGCCGCCGGTTCCGCCGCCCGCGCCGCTGACCGGGCCTGCGCCCGACATCCCGGAAAAACTCGACCTGCCCACCGCCCTCGCCTTCGCGATCCGGCACAACTACGCCATCCGCCTCGCCCGCGAGCAGATCGAGGAGCAGGAAGGCGTCATCATCGAAGTCCGCGCCCGCGCCATCCCGCACGTCACGCTCGACGGCGCTTACCGGCGCAACGAAAAGGAAATCTCCGCGTATCCCGGCGACCGCGACCAGGACTGGAACATCGCGCTCACCGTGCGCCAGAAACTCTACGCCGGCGGCGGCGTGCGCGCCGCGCTCGATGCGCAGACGCTTGTCCGCGAGGCGGCCATCCTCTCGCTCCAGTCCGTCATCAGCGATGCCCTGCTGGAAGTGCGCACGCGCTACTACGACGTGCTCCTCGCCCGCGAGCAGATCACCGTGCAGCAACAGAACGTGGAGCTGCTCGAAGAACAGCTCAAAATCGCCCGCAACCGCCATGAAGCCGGCTCCGTCTCGCACTTCGACGTGCTCCGCGCCGAGGTCGAGCGCGCCAACGCCCGGCCCGGCCTCATCACCGCGCGCAACAACTACCGCATCGCCATCGACGAACTCCGCCGCGTCCTCGGTTACACCAACCTCGAAGTGGCCGATCCGCACAAGACCCCCGAATTTGTGGGCAAGCTCGAATTCACGCCCGTCTCCTACGACCTCGCCGCCTCGATCGAGAAGGCGAACCGCGACCGCCCCGAACTCCGGCGGCTCGACAAGATCACCCGCGCCCGCGAGGCCGGCGTGAGCGTGGCCGTGGCCGACTACCGCCCGACGTTCGATCTGGTCGGCGGCTACCAGGTGCGCCGCAACCAGACGACCGCCTCGTTCTCCGATTCGCGGGACGGCTGGCTGGTGGGCGTCGAAGGCACCTGGGCCATCTTTGACGGCGCCGCCACGCGCGGCCGCGTCCGCCAGGCCCGGTCGCAGCTCGAACAATCAAAAATCCGGTTCCAGTCCGAACGCCTCCGTGTCGAAGTCGAGGTGCGCCGCGCGCTCTCCTCGTTGCAGGAAGCCACCGAGCTTGCCAACGCCGCCGGCAAGGTTGTCAGCCAGGCCGAGGAGGCGCTGCGCCTCGCCGACGCCCGTTACGGCGCCGGCTCGGCCACGCAGCTCGACCAGTTGCAGGCCCGCACCGCCCTCACGGAAGCGCGCCTCAACCAGCTTCAGGCCAACTACAACTACCTCGTATCTGTCGCCACGATACAGCGGGCCGTCGCCGACTCCGACCGTTACGAACTGCCCGAATAACCGCCCTCCCCCCCCCCCGCATTAGTTTCATTCACGCCGACAGGTAGAGGATTATCCCGGCGGAGAGCGACAGGCGGACGGGAACGCGGACGGGTATTTTTTTATAGCGGCGGGGCCAGGGCGATTGCCGCCGGCACGACGCCGGTCCACGCGCTCTTTTTCCCGAAGAATCGGGAAACATCCCCGGTCCACGCCAGGACCTTCGGGATGGACGCCAGGACCTCCGGGATGGACGCCAGGACCTCCGGGATGGACGCCAGAACCTCCGGGATGGACGCCAGGACCTCCGGGATGGACGCCAGGACCTTCGGGATGGACGCCAGGACCTCCGGGATGGACGCCAGGACCTCCGGGATGGACGCCAGGACCTCCGGGATGGACGCCCGGAGCTGCGGGGGGGAGGGCAGGGCCTGCGGGTTGGGGGGC
>JAISAX010000915.1 GCA_031266495.1 Opitutaceae bacterium | reverse complement strand
CCGAATTTCACCCAGTACCCCCGAAACGGTTTGGGTATTTCCGTGTTCGCTACCCCCGGCCTCCGTCCCACCCCCCCCCCCCCCCCCCCCCCTTGCGACCGGGATGGGAGTGGTGCCATCGAATCCACCTGCCGCCAATACCAATGCCGCTTCAAACGCCCGGGACAATTTTGGCCCTCTTCCGGCGACGAAGCTCTCCTCGCTCTCGATTCCTTCTGGCGTAATCATCGTTGGCATCTCCTCTTCCCTCACTCACTTCATTTTCCCCCCCCAGGGCAAACGCATCTAAATTTTCGGGAATTTTTCTTTATAATATCTTGATTGATCAAGAGTTAATTTATTTATTATGCAATTCATTATGGAATCACCAATAAAATACTTTAACAAGCTGAAAGATCCGCGAGTAGAGCGGACCAGACTCCATCGTATGGAGGATATAATATTCATAACAATAGCGGCAGTGATTTGTAAGGCAGAAACCTGGAAAGACATCGCAAGTTATGGTAAGGAGAAGATGTTGTGGTTGAAACGTTTCCTGCATTTAACCAATGGGATACCTTCGCATGACACCTTTAATCGTTTTTTCAGCCTGCTGGACCCGAAACGATTGGGAGAGTGCTTCATGGAATGGGTAAAATCGGTTGTGCAATTAACCCAAGGTGAAGTCGTAAGTATTGATGGGAAAACGCTGAAAGGCACAATAACACGCGGGAGTAATTCATTTGCGCACATGGTTAGTGCATGGGCCGGAGCCAACAACATGGCGCTTGGACAGGTCAAAGTGGATGATAAATCCAATGAAATAAAGGCCATTCCCAAATTGCTTGAAATTTTGGAGATAACTGGCTGTATTATTACAATAGATGCAATGGGTTGCCAGACCGAAATCGCGAAGAAAGTACTGGAAAAGAAAGCCAATTATATACTGGCGGTAAAGGGAAACCAGCCCAGATTGGAGGAAGATATTGATGTTGTTGTGAATGAGACCAAGCCATCAAGTCAATCGGAGCACATAGAAGTGGAACATGGGCGCGTCGAAAAACGTTCTTGTTTTGTATATGATGACCTGTCAGTTATGAAAACGTTGGAGCGTTGACCTGGCTTGACAGGCGTTGTGAAAATCGTCTCTGAGCGTCATGTGAAGGCCACTGGCAAGTATGAGACTGAAACACGTTTTTATATTGCCAGTTTTTTGGCCGAAGCGAAAGACAGGGCACAAAACATTCGCTCACATTGGGGCATTGAAAACAAACTGCATTGGTCATTGGATGTTTCTTTCAATGAAGATAAAAGTCGCAAAAGAGCAGGCTTTTCTGCTCAAAATTTTTCAACAATCACTCGCATCGCATTAACCCTGCTCAAAAATGACAAAACCAAAAAACGCAGCGTCAGAGGCAAACGTTTGGATGTTGCCTGGAGTGATCATTATCTCATTAATATACTCAGAAATTAGATGCGTTTGCCCCGGATTGGACTGATAGCGATCATGATCCGCCGAGAGGATCTGTTGATGCCACGTCGGAATCGGCAGGTCTTCGTCGTTTGCAGCAAGGTCATTCCACAACTCCTCCATGAGGTGGAGCTTTTCCGTCGGCGTGAGACATTTGATTTCGTCGGTGATAGCAGCTGTCATGCTGAAAAGGTGAACGTAGCGATGCGTTTTGGCAACAGACCTGTTTTCAGGGGAGAGAATGGCAATGACGTCAGTGTGGAATCAGTCCATGAGCAGCGCGATCTGCTCGCCGGGGCCGTGGACGCCTTCGATGAGGATGCCCTCGACGTCGGCCGTGCGCGAGGGACCGGTGCACCAGATGATGTTGGGGTCGTCGGGCAGGGCGGCGATGGCGTCGGCCACGGTCGCGTGAAGCTGCGCGCGGGTCAGCGTCGCGATGTGCACCCAAGGCGCAAGCGCGGCGAGGCGGCTGCTGGTCGTCGCATCGGAAAGGACGAGCGAACCCGTCTCGGCCACCGCGGCGGCGGCGCGGGTGATGCCGAACTCGTACTCATCGACACGGGTGCGGTCGAAGGTGGTTTCGAGCGCAAGGGGTTTTCCATCGGCATCGGTGAGATGCGGGCGGAATTGATCGAGAAGCGCCGGGTCGCAGTAACCGTGGGCGAGTTTTTTCTCGCGCAACCAGACGGCCAGCGCCGCAGGGCCGCCTGCGAGCGGTGTGCCGTGGACGAGTCTGGCGCGGGCGGAAAACGCGGCCCAGAGGTCGGCATCGGGGCCGGTGAGCGACGGAGCGAGCGCGGGCGAGACGGCGATGTCGTCGGTAAATTCCGGATACGCAGCGCGTTTTTCCAGCGGAGCGAGGGCGTCGCGGACGCGGGCGAGGATGGTGTCGCGGGAGGTGGTTGGCATGGGATTTCTCCGGGAGATTTTTTGAACAGAAGGAAACAAAGGCAACGAAGGTAAAACAAAGAAGATTCCGAACAAGAGGTTATTGATTTTAATAAAGTTAAAAAAGAATGAACGGTAAGCGCCCCTGGTTGTTCTTCGTTCTCTTCGTTATCTTCTGTTCAATGGATCGGATCGCTTGTGGTTTTTCATCCATTTGCGGAACTTGCCGCCGCGCCATTCGGGGAGGCCGCGGGTGTTGATCCACGTCTTGCCGGCGCGGGGCATGAGGAGCGTGGGCACGTGTTTCGCAACGCCTCCGGTCACGAGCGCGGTTTTCCAGAGCATGGGGTTCGTCGCGAGCAGCGCGAAGCCGCCCATCGGGGGGACGTCGGCGGCAGCCACCTTGCTCTTTTCCCGCTTGCCCTTGTCGCGCAGGCGCAGGAGCAGGTCGGGGATCGGGATGTTGACTGGGCAGACTTCGTTGCACGCGCCGCAGAGGCTGGAGGCTTTGGGCAGGTCGGCCATTTCGGGGAATTTTTCCCCGGCGAGGAGCGGCGAGAGGACGGCGCCAACTGGGCCTGGATACACGGCGCGGTAGGCGTGACCGCTGGCCTGGCGGTACACGGGGCAGACGTTGAGGCAGGCGGCGCAGCGGATGCAGCGGAGGATGTCCCGGCAGTTGCTTTTCAGGACGTCGGTGCGGCCGTTGTCCACGAAGATGACGTGCATCTCCTCGGGTCCGTCGGGCTGCGCGGCGGTTTTCGGGCCGCGGATGAACTCGGTGTAGGAGGTGAGTTGCTGGCCGGTGGCGGAGCGGGCGAGGAGGTTGAGGAAGACGGCGAGGTCGCGGTCGCGGGGGAGGATTTTTTCGATGCCGACGAGCGCGATGTGCACGGGCGTGGCAGCGAGGCAGAAGCGGGAATTGCCTTCGTTGGTGACGAGCACGAGGCGTCCGCTTTCCGCGGATACGAAGTTGGCTCCGCTGAGGCCGACGTCGGCGGCGAGGTATTTGTGGCGGAGGTGCTGGCGGGCGCGGCGGGTGATGGTTGCAGGGTCGTCGTTCCAGGCGCCGAGTCCGTTTTTCTCGAACGAGGCGGCGATTTCGCGGCGATTTTTGTGGATGATGGGTTTGACGATGTGCGAGGGGTGGTCGTGGTCGATTTGCACGATGAATTCGCCGAGGTCGGTTTCGAGGCATTCCATGCCGCGTTCCTGGAGGTAGTCGGCGAGGTGGATTTCCTCGCTGACCATGGTTTTGGCTTTCACCATTCTGGTTGCGCCGCGGGTCTGCATGATGCGGTGGACGTGGGCGCAGGCTTCGTCGGCGTCGGACGCCCAGTGGACTTGCGCGCCGTTGGCCTGGAGGCGGGCCTCGACTTGCGGGAGGTAGGTGTCGAGGTTTTCGACGACGTGTTGCTTGATGTGGCCGGCGAGGTGGCGGAGTTTGTCGGGCGCGGCGTAGCTTGTCGTGAGCGCGTGGATACGGGCGTCGTAACCGGATTTGGAGCCGTCGTAAACGGCTGCGCGCGTGTCGGGTTTTTCGGCGGCGAGCCGGGCGGCGTACTGGTCGATGGGTTGGCGCATGGGTCTGTGAGTAAAAGGCTGAAGGGCTGAATGCCTGAAGGCTGAAGGTTAATGAGTGGAGGTTAATGGGTGGAGGAAGCCGGAGAAGCAACGGGGCGCTCCCACGGGATGGAGTTGTAGTCCGGCGGGTTGGACACGGGCCAAGTTGTGCCGTCGGGGAGGGTGAGAATTGCTCGTCCGAAGAGGGCGGCGGGGAGGTTGGCGTTGTCGCCGGGTTTGAATTTTTTGCCGGCATCAATGTCGGCGGCGTGTTCGGCGATCCAGGCACGCCAGGCGTCGCGGAGAACGACGCGCTCCCAGTCGCGGTGCTTGCTCCAATTGTAACTTGGGATGCCATGCTCGTCCTTCGGCGTGTCCACAACCATGTCGAGCAAGTAGGAGTGCGCATTGGGCAGTCCGCGTGTCTCTACCGTAATGCAACACTCCGCCAGTGCAGCGGCGAGTTCGTGGCGAACTCCGAGTTTTTCGAGTGCGTTCACCGCAGCGTGCAGGATGGAGTATGTCAAGGGGTGGCAGGCAATGACGTCGAGCAGCGCAGGCGCGAGGGTTTTGTCGCCGGAATCGCCAGCGACACGACAGGCGGCGGCGAGGACGTCGTTGCCCATGCTGTTGAGCGACATCAGGAGGAAGGGCCGGCATTCCGGCGGCATGGGCGCGGGGACAGACTGGACGGTTGCCTCCCAGAGATGAAGGGTGTCGCCCATGTAGGGAGTCCATTCCTGGATACGTTTTTGCCACCATTCGGGACGGAGGGGAGGGGTTTTGGCGAGGCGTCGAAATTCGATGAGCGCTTCGCCGGGCCAGGTGAATTTTTCGGTTTCGTAGGGGAGGCCTCGTTCGTGCAGGGCCTCAATGGCGGAGGCGAGTTCATCCACAGGATCGTTTTCCCGTGTGCCGAATGGAAAAGGTGGGAAAGGGAACCGGAAACGCGGATCGTGCGGGTTTTTGATGGCGGCGTCCAGTGCGTCGCGCAGGAGCGGGTAGTCTTCCGGTGTGCCGATGCGCAGGAGGATGCGCGCCCCCCAGAGTATGGGACGGGCATACAGGTTGGTTCGACCAGAGCGGCGGAGGAGGGGGGCGATGGCGGATTTTATGTAGTCGCGCGCGAGTGCGCGGACGGCTGGCACCAGAGTGTCATCCCAACCGGGAATGGGAATATCCACCAAAGAGTCGTTCGGCATGCGACCCAGGACCAGCAGCCTGGCGGCACCCAGGGCCACTGTGTCGTATCCGTTGTTTTTTCCGGCAATCTCGATGAGCGCTTCAATGGCTTCCCTGGTCGGGATGTGCGCGAGTGCGGTGAGAAAAGAGGTGTGCCCGCCGAATTCGTCTTCGGCGCGTTTTTTCAGGATGGGCAGGTAAACGGGGTGGGCGAAGTCGTTTTCGTCGGAAATTTTTTCGGAGAGATCGTCAGGGTAAGGGGAACCCGAGTGGATGATTTCGAGCACATCGGCGGCGGCGGTGACGATGCGTCGCGCCTGTAATTCGTCGGGCATGACAAATTCGATTTCGATTTGCGCGACGGGGGATTTCCAGCCGGGGAGGTCGCCGGGGAAAACGGGTTCTTGTGGCGTTTGCTCTTTGCCAAGAGTGTGCCGGGAAACGAGTCGGGCGCACGTCTTCTCCAACAGTTCCGTTCTGGCGTCTTTCTCGAAGTGAGTTCCGTTCCACCCGAGGTCGTGTGTGATGCGAATGGTGTAGCGTCCGGGTTTATCGAAGTGGTGGTATCGCAGGGGGCGAAGTTTTTTGGACCAGGTTTCGCCGGGCAGGAGTGTATTGCTGCTAATCGGGGTTTCTCCCATGCTTCCTCGTATATCGACACCGGCAAATGGTACCGGTTGACCATGCTCGTCGGTCGCATGGACGCGAAAACGCAGCAAACGATTGTCAAAGCCGTCAGCTCCGCCGTCGGTGAAGGCGAAGGGGGCGCTGCCGGTGTTGGTGAGGTTAAATTCGATCAGGCAGGGTTCGCCGAAATACCAGCGTGTTTTGGCACTCGTGAGCGTGACGCTGGCCGCGCCTTCCGGCGGCGGAACCAGGGCAGGGGGGGGGGGGGGGGGAGGGGGGGGTGGTGGGAAAGGGGGACGACGAATCGCCTGGCGGTGTA
>JAISAX010000856.1 GCA_031266495.1 Opitutaceae bacterium | reverse complement strand
CTATGGCGAGGCGACAGCGGCATCGTTGGCCGGAGATCTGTTTTCGGGTTGTTCTTGTTTGAGACGGAAACGGGGAAGGAGGCGAATGGCAGGGTTTACGTCATAATAAAGATTCCCGTTCTGATATTCATAAACGTAGAGGTAATAAAGAAGCGCGCGCCGGACGTCGTCGGGAATGTCGTTGGGCCAGGTTTTGGGGCCATCCGCAAAGTGGAGGAGCCATTGCCAGTATTCTCCGGGGATTTCGCGTTGAAGCTGGTTGGTTTGCTCCCGGATGGCGTAGTCAACCGCATCACGGGAAACGGGGAGTTGGTCGCAACGTCCGATGGCCGTTTGCAGAAGGATCAGAAGGTTTCGCGGGTGGCCTCCCGTGATGTCGCAGAGTGTGCGGCGGGTTTGAGGGGAATCAAAGAGGGCGTCCGGCTCCACACCGGCATTGTGGGCACGGGCATCAAGAAGCCGGTTCAGTGCATCGAGACCATCCGGGTTGTCGGTATTGTCCGGATTCTTGAGCCGGATCATGGGAACGGTCTGGTTTTTGCCGCCGAAGGTTTGGGCAAGTTGGGTGCAGTGTTCGCCGTAAACGAGGTTGATGGGGACGGTGAAAATGGCATGGGTTTTGAGCGCGGCGAGTTGGTCGGCTCCGGTGCCAAAAATCACATCCTGTTTTCCGATCGGCGTGCGTTCGAGCCCGTCCGCGATAAGAACCAGTCCTGCCCGGCCCTGCTTCGCCAGAGCGGCATTGGCGGTTTCAAAGAGATCGTTGATGGCGCGAAGCAGGCTGACCCGGTGCTGGTCAATCGCATCGCGGAGGAGCTGTCGGTTGCCGGGGGCGCTTTTGAGCGAGGCCTTGAGCGCCAGTCCGATGTCTGTGCCGGGGACTTTTGCCTCGGCTACAAGTTCGTCCAGATTCACCTTGCCGCCGAGTGTCGATTTAACGCCTTCCCACAGGTTTTTAAAGAGTGTGGAAACCGGATCAAAACCGGGAAGTTCGAGATCGGAAAGCGAGGTCCGGGTAACGGAAGCAATGGCCACAAAAACATCGGCAAGGTGAGCGTCGCCAAGATTCACCTCGGCGTTGAGATCGATGTAAACGACGTGGAACGGGCGAGTGGATGACTCCGGGGTTTCGAGATGGCGGATGACTTGATGCAGTTCGGTGCTTTTCCCGACGCCCCGGTGACCGCTGAACAGTATTTTCAGGGGCTGCGCGGGGTCTGCGAGACGAAAGTATCGGGCTATTTGGGGAGACACACTATCATTCGTGCCGCGGGCTTTGTCACAGACAACATAACGGGGATCCTCGGCATCAAGCCATCTGTCCGGCGCGCATGCTCGGAAAAGTTGTGTGATCGGGTCGCTCATGCGGGGGGAGATTGTGCGGGCATCCGGCAATGGCAAGTTTCCTGGCGTTTTCCGCTCCTCCCCCCCCCCCCCCCTCCCCTCCCTCTCTCATCATCGCACGGTGGGATGGTCAAGCCAGTCGCCGTTTATCAATGGCGGCGCGGGGGGGGGGGGGGGGAAGCAACAGACCGCGCGTCTTTCGTCGTGGCGGGAACGGGTGAGGAAAGCGATGGAAACGGCAAAGCCGGTCGCAGGGAGAAGCGCGTAGATGATACGCATGCCCAAAAGGGTGCCGCTCCCCTGCCCTTCCGTCAGGGAGACGTCGAAGCCGACGCCGTTGAGCAGCATGTTGAAGCCGAGGATGGCGAGGGCTGTGCCGGTTTTCATGATCCAGCCGAACAGGGCGCTGAAGACGGCCTCGTTGCGTTCCCCGGTGCGCAGCGCCTCGACTTCGCAGATGTCGGCAACCATCGATTCCCCGAGGAGCCAGAGCCCGATCGTGGCCGGACCGAGAAAGAGCGGGGCGAGCAACTGGAGCGCGGGAACGGAAGGGGTGTAGAACCACCACGACCCGGCGCTACAACAACCCCAGAGCAGGGCGAGCACGAGTGTGTTTCTTTTCCCGATACGACGCGAAACCGCGGTGATCAGCGGGATGGATACGAGCGACGAGACAACAAACACGGTGCCCACCCAGCCGAGGAGCGGGGCGGCGGCTCGCTTGTCTCCACCAAACACGTGATAGATGCCGACGTAGCTGCCGAACCCGAATCCGGCATTGACGCCCGCGACGGTGGCCGCGCCCATGCCGAGAAGGACCAGAAACGGCCGGCAACGCAGGGCGTGCCCGAGGCTTTCCCGAAGCGGTATCCGCCTCTGGCTGCGGATGGCGGCCGTGACGGAGGCGGGTTCCCGGACAAAAATCGTCGGGATGAGGGCCGAGACGAGCACGATGAGCCCGAGGCAGATCGAGACCCAACGAATCGCGTCGCGAGGTTCCCCGATCCACCCCGACTGCACGAGGGGGAAGACCCACGGGACCAGCAGCGCGAGGGCCATGGTGAAGGCGTTGCGCACCGCGAGAAGCCGGGTTTTTTCGTGGTAGCCGGGCGCGAGTTCGTAGGCAAACGCGCGGTAAGGGACGCTGAAAAGAGTGAACGCGACAAAGAAGGGAATGGTGGTCCCGAGCATCCAGACGACCTGGCCGGCTGGCCCGAGACTGCGGGGCATCCAGAAAAGCGGCACGATGGTCAGGGCGGAAAGGATCGCCCCGACGAACATGAACGGACGACGACGGCCCCAGCGGCTGCGGGTGTTGTCGGAGAGATTGCCGGCAAAAGGATCGAGAAAGGCGTCAAACAACCTCGTAACGACAAAAACGATACCGATCGTGGCCGGATTGATACCGAGAACGAGATTGTAGAGCGGGTTGCCCAGATCCTTGATTCCCTGGTTGCCGAGACGGTCCGTCATGCCGCCGAAACCATAGGCGATGCGTTTGCCCCAGGTCAGGGAATCCGTATCGGCTGCGTCGGCTGCGGCCGGGGCTCCGGAAACAGGAGCCGGCGGGAAAGGTGGAACGGAGGATGGAGCGGAGCCCGGAGAGTGGCGGGGGGCACGGGAAGGCGCGGACATAAACCGAAGCTGGATGTCCATTCGCGGGCATTTTGCGAGCCGGAGTTTTGTCGCGTTCATTAAGGTTGGTCGGTTTTGTGCTTGCAAGCCCCCCCCCTGCGAACGAAAGCGCAAATAATCGTGGCATTCGCGGCGGTCGAAAGCCAATGTCGCGACCCTATGCTGCTGTTCCCTCTCCGCGTCGATACCCTCTTCAAACAACTCCCCGTCACCAACTGGATCTTGCTGGGCGCCACGGTCGTCGCCTTCTTCGCCTCCGCCGTGTACCTCGACGAAGATACGTTCGGCAATCTTGTCCTCGACGGTTTCCGGATGCCCGGCTTGCTCACTCACCTCTTTCTGCACGGCGGGCTGATTCACCTCGCCGGCAACATGCTTTTTCTGTGGGTGTTCGGCAACGTCGTCTGCGGCAACACGAGCAACCTCGCCTATCCGTTCCTGTACCTCGCGTTCGGCGTGGCGGCGGGCATCGCGCACCTTGCGTTCAACGGCGGGGCGGCGGTCGGCGCGAGCGGAGCGATCAACGGACTGGTCGGCATGGCGCTCGCCATGTATCCGAAAAACGAAGTCACGATGTGGTATTTTTTCTACATGCGCGCGGGGACGTTCCGGATCTCGCTGTGGGCGCTGGCGCTGATGTGGCTGGCGTTCGATTTCTTCGGCGCGTTCGTGCTGGGCGAGATCAGCAACGTCGCTTACTGGGCGCACATCGGCGGATTCTTCGCGGGACTGGCGACAGGGATGGTCGCGCTGCGCCTCGGATGGGTGACCCTGACGGAATACGACAACGAATCATTGCTGGAGGTTTTTCAGGGCAAACGCGCCGAGGAACGGCAGGCACGCATCAAGGCGCAACGCGCCGCCGGACTCCGCGCCGAACGCGAGGCCTTCCTCGCCGAACACCCCGACCCGCAGGCCGGCGACAATTTCCAGACCGCATCCAACGCCGGCCCGGGCGGCGATCCGACCGTGATGCCGATGACGCTTTTCAACTTGCAACGCTGGACGCAAACCGTCCGGCAAACACCGCTCCCGGAAGAAGACCACGCCACGATTGCCGCCGGCGGCGCGGCGGGTTGGACAAAACGCTTCGAGGTGATGTATGCGCGGGCTTTTTTCGCGCTCGGATTCTCCTTTCACCGGTCATTGCGCCACTACTACGAGGCGGTGTCGCGCGGAGACTTCTGGCCGCACGAAAACGCCGCGCTCGCGCAATTTCTCGGCATGGTGGAAAGCGAATTTCAGGAAATGCGCGCGTGCGGTTTCGTTGACGACGAACTGGCCGCCTCGCGGGACGAATCGCGTCTGGCGCACTTCATCCGGTGATACCGGACGACGCCGGAACGATGAATCACTGAAGTTACGCAGGCGGCCTTGAAGTGGCGCGGGCGTCTCGCCCGCCGACGGCGCGCAACACCCCCCGGGAAAGCCGGCGAGCCGCCCCCCCCCCCGCGCGCCGCGGAA
>JAISAX010000839.1 GCA_031266495.1 Opitutaceae bacterium | reverse complement strand
GGCGGGAGGAATGGTAATGTTTTTTTCAATACCCGTGCCAGAGCAGGTTTTTGTCCGGCTGCGTGTCGGTGGTGAATTGCGCGCAGGAAACTTTTTCCAGATGCCCGTCCACGAAAACGGTGTTGGCGGTGCTTCCGGCGTGAACAAACCCCTGGTTCGCCTTCATGTTTCCCGGCCAGGCGCGGGTAATGTAGGACCATTTGCCGGACGCGGCGTTGATGTTGTTGGGCACGCCGTCGAAGAAAAACGCCATCCGTTTCGGGTTCTGGCATTCGGAAAACCTGGTGACGTAGGCAATGTCACCGGGACCGGCGGGCGGGCGGGGCGTGTTTGCGTCGGTGGTGCTGGATACGTAGGGGTTGGCGGTGTAGGTGTTGCGACCGATGTATTGCGTAGGAAATCTGGCGTCCATTTCGGGGCAGGTGAGGACGGATTTTTGCTGGTCGCTCCAATTGCGCGGCGCTGCGAGGTAAGGGGCGAGCGAGGCGGTGGGTTCGCTTGCCGGATGATGCCAGTTGTAGGGTGGCGTGGCGTCCTTGTTGTCCACCGCGTATTGGCGCGTCGCGAGATAGATTTGGCGAAGGTTGGAGATGCATACCGCCGCTCGCGCCGTTGAACGGATTTTTGTCGTAACGGGTAACAGGATCGCCGCCAGAATCCCGATGATGGCGATCACGGTTAACAGCTCCGTAAGCGTAAATGCATGCGCACGCACCGAAACACGTCTGGATGAGACGCGCGGGCGTGGGCGTGGGCGTGTCGTTGTTCCATTCAATCGTGCCTGGTTCATGGATACGGGGGGAGGGGGGGGAGAAGCGAGAGCGAGAGTGGGAGTGCGAGTGGGAGAGGGAGGACGTGTTTCAGCGACGTTGGCAAACGGCACGAAACAGGACAACGCACAACAATCCGGCTCCACCAACCAAAGCAACGCTGCTTGCCGGTTCGGGAACGGGCGTCGGCGCGACAACGTCCGCGAGCGTTGTGCCGATTTTGAGCGCATCCATTGTGATGGTCGCCCCGGCGGCATTGTTGACGAGTGAAATCTGGTCAAGATAGCCGAACGATTTGCCGTTCAACGTTTGGTTCGGCGCGGAGGCCAAAGCGGAAATCACGCTGCCGGAAACCGTCGCTTCGGGATTAACATACAAACTGAAATTGACGGTGTCGGCATCGGTCCAGGCGATTTTCAAAACAATCAACGCTGCCGTGAGTGTCGAGACGTTCGCGTTTTGAAAGCTGCCGCCATTCAAGCCCCATTGCGTGGATTTCCAGGCTGTGCCGACGGATACGCGCACATCTTTACTCCCCTGAAATTTGATGTCCACATTGCCGCCGTCAGCGGACGGATTTGCGATGGTGGCGACAAAGCTGATGTAAAGTTCGCCACCTGCCTCGCGTTGCACGGAGGTGAGCAGGTCGGTTTCAGCGAAGTTGTGATAGATTGTGCGGTTGGTGTTAACGACCTGGCCTCCGGTGGATGTCACCGTGAGACCTCCGGCGGAGTAAGGTGTCAGTGTTTGCGCGGCGACGGTGGTTGTGCCACCGCCGGAGCTGCCCCACGCGTCGCCCGACGACGGGCTGACGGGGAGGTTGGCACCGATTGTGTAATTAAAATCTTCCGAAAAGAGCAGGGTCGCGCGCACGGCGGGAACCGCGATGGCCGAAAGGAATGCGCCGGCAAGCGCGTATCCAGTGTATGTTCGTATCAGTTTGTTCATGATGGAGTCGGGAGCATAACCCGCATGGCTTTTTTCCGCATCGTCAAAAACGGCCTTTCTTTTATCGTTTCGGGTCACATGCTTTTCCTCATGAAAAACGCGCCCGGATTTTTGTCAGCGGCAACCTCCGTCCAATGAGCAAGTCCCCTCCCCCTCCCCCCCTCCCTCCCTCGCCGCCACGCCGTCGGCCCCGGCCCCGTCCGCCCTGGCTGGTGCAGGTCGCGGTGGATTTGCATCATGATTATTTCCGGGAAGTCGCCCTGGGCGCACGGCATTACGGATACGAAACCGGAAGGTTGAGATTCGCCGACCGCTGGCTGGAGCACGAACTCGCCGAAGGCCTTGACAACCTGGTAGTGAAACGGGGAATACAGGGCCTCGTCATGCCGGTCCACACGATGGAGATTTACAGGCGGATCGCGCGCCTGACCGTGCCCGTTGTCAATGTGTCAACCCGGTTGTCGCTCCCCCGCCTGCCGCTGGTCACACGGGACGATGCGGCCGTGGGGCGTCTGGCGGCGGAGCATCTCCTGGCGTGCGGTTGCGGAACGTTCGGTTTTTGGGGACTGGAACGGCGTCCGTTTTCGGAGGAGCGGCTGACGGGGTTTGGGGAGAAACTGGCCGGGGCGGGTTTCACGCCCTCGGTGGCGCGGGCGCAGGGAAGCGCGGAGCAGAGGATCCGGAAACTGAAAAAATGGTTGTCCGGCCTGCCACGTCCCGCGGGGGTGTTTGCCGTCGATGATCTTGGCGCGCTGACCGTCATCCGCGTCGTCCATGAATCGGGCTGGCGGGTGCCGGAGGATTTTGCCGTGCTCGGCGCGGGCAACGAGAGTTACTGGGGGAATTTCGAGCGCATCCCGCTTTCCAGCGTCAGGCTGCCCGCTCACGATGTCGGATACCAGGCGGCGGCCTTGCTCGATGAAATGCTTTCGGGAAAAACAACCGGAATCGAAGTTCGTTGCCTCCCTGTCACCGAAGTGATCGGCAGGCAATCGACCGATGTCCTGTTCACCAGGGACGAGGCCGTGAGGAGCGCCCTGTTTTTCATTCGCGCGCATGCGCACGAAAATCCGTACGTGGCGGATGTGGCGCGCGCGGCGCGGGTGTCACTGCAAGTGTTGAAGCGGCGCTTCCGTCGCGTATTGGGACGTTCGATACTGGACGAGATTTTGCGGGTGCGAATCGACCTTGCCCAAAATCTGCTCGCCCGGACAAGGCTCACGGTCGGCGAGATCGCCGAGCGATGCGGTTTCCCCAATTCGCAGCGGTTCAGTCTGCGTTTCAAACAATCCACCGGGCAATCTCCGGCGAACTGCCGCAAGGGGTTGCGGCTTTTCTCCAGCTCCGCGAGATGAATCACGATCCGGCGCGTCTCGCCGGTTCGCCGGTTCGCGGGTTCGGAGTGGCGCAGGTTCGGAGTGGCGCAGGCGCGCGAAGTTGTTACATTGCCCGTCATGCGACCGCTCCCGACCATCGCCCACCTCGACGCCGACGCGTTTTTCGTGTCGGTCGAGCTGGCGTTGCAGCCGGAGTATCGCGGCAAGAAGGTGGCTGTCGGCGGGCGCGAACGCGGCATCATCGCCTCCGCCAGCTACGAGGCGCGCGCCTGCGGCGTTTACACGCCGATGCCCACCGCCCGCGCGCTGAAAATCTGCCCCGATCTCATCCTGCTGCCCCACAAGGGCAGCTATGGCGGCGTGTCCCGCCGGATGTTCGATCTTTGCGAACAGCTCACCCCGATCGTGCAACGCAACTCCATCGACGAAGGCTACCTCGACGTGACCATGTGCGGCTTCAAAACCGCGCAACACATCGAGGAGGCCATCCGCGCCTTGCAGCAACGCATCTGGCGCGAATTGCGGATTCCCGTCTCGATGGGCATCGCCACCAACCGGCTCGTCGCGCAAATCGCCTCGAAGCTCCGCAAACCCCGCGGCTTCGTCGTGGTGCCGCCGGGTGAAGAGGCAGCGTTCCTCGCCCCGCTGCCGGTCGGCAAGCTGCCCGGCGTCGGCGACAAGACCGAAGACGCGCTGCACGCACGCGGCCTGCGCCTGGTCAGCGACATCACCGGTCTCGCCGGGCGGTGCCTCGCGCGCGGCGAAGCCGGCGAACGCGAACTCCGGGACATCCTCGGCCACGGCTGGCCCGACCTGCTGGCCGCCGCCCGCGGCGAGGACGACCGTCCCGTGGAAACGGAACACGACGACGCAAAAAGTTATTCAAAACAGGAAACTTTTCCGAGCGATGTGGGTGATTTCGCCACCATCGAACGCGTGGCCAAGGGCATGATCGACGAACTCATGCCGGCCATCCGTGCCGACGGCAAACGCGTGCGCACGCTCACCGTCAAGGTGCGTTACGGCGATTTCACGCAACGCTCCGTCGCGCGCAGCCTGCCCGCGTCCGATGATCTCGAAACCACCTTTTATCCGTTCGTCGCGCCCCTGCTCCGCCAGGCCTGGATGCAGCGCCGCCCGCTCCGGCTCGTGAGCGTGAAACTTTCCGGTGTGGAAGACGGCGCGGTGCAACTGGAAATGTTTGCTCGCACCGACGAAAAGCGCCGCAAGCTCGCCGCCGTTCTCGACCAGCTCAACGCTGTCAAGGGAATTGCCCGCGTGCAGCACGGCCATCAGCTCGACAGGGAAAACCGTTGAATGATTTCGCAGCAGGGCGAGACCGATTAACCTGCATAAAAGTGGCACGGGCATCCCTGCCCCTGGACGGCGCGAAGCGCCGCGGGGGGGGGGGGGGGGGGGGGGGGGGGGGGGGGGGGGGGGGGGGGGGGGGGG
>JAISAX010000838.1 GCA_031266495.1 Opitutaceae bacterium | reverse complement strand
CCCCCCCCCCCCCCCCCCGCCGCGGGCCCCCCCCCCCCCGGGGATTTCGGATTTCAGGTTTGGGATTTCAGCGAGCCGGTTCCTGATGAGGACGGGATGGGGAAACGAGAGCGAGGGCGACCGGGAGAAGTTTTTGCGCAATGGCGGCGTGGCCGGCTGCATCGGGATGGACGCCGTCGGCAGTGAGCGATTCGGGGGAAACGACGCCGTTGAGCGAAATAAAGGATACGCCGAATTTCGAGGCGAGTTCGCGGTAGGCGGCTTCGAGTGCGTTGATGTTGGCCTCGCGTTCGTTGGCGATGGGTTTTGTAGGGCCGAGCGCGGACTTGTTGATGTTGGTCGGGGCAACGATGAGCACGGGCAGCGAGGCTCCGTAAACGGCGCGGGCGCGTTCGATCATCCGGGTGAGATTGGCGACGGCATTTTGTACGCAGTTGCCGGAGGTGTCGCGGGCATCGTTGGCGCCGAGAGCGAGGATGAGCGCGTCGATGTGCGGGTGGCGGGCGAGGACGGCGTCGAATTCGCCGAGGCTTGCGGTGGGGCGGCCGCCTTTGCCCTCGTTGACGAGGCGGAGTCTGCTGGCGGCTTCCGGCGCGGCGTTGATGCGGTTGAGCCACATCGCAGAGGGATTGCTGGCGGCGAGCAACTGCCCTTGGGTGATCGAATCTCCGAAGACGAGAACGACGGCGGGTTGCGACGACGTTGCGGTGTTGCCGGTGATCGCGGCAGCACCGGTGTGCGGAACGAAGGGAAGCATGGCGAAAAAGAGAGCCGGAAGGAAACGGCGGCGAAGGAGATGCATGGCGGGTAATGGGCGCAGAAGAGGGGCGGGGAAGGCCAGAAAAAAGAACAAGGCGGATTCTTTTTTGCGTATGATTTCCCTATGGAACGGGTCTGTTTTGAATGGCAGCAAAAGAGTGGCCCACGAAACACACGTCGTGAAAACACGAAAAACAAACCATCGGATGTGTGTCATTGAAGTGGTATGACAGGGAGGAATGTTTGCGCGGGGATTTTCAGGGATCGGCCATCAACAGGGAGCGGCGGTTGTCGAAAAAGGTCTGCCTGGGAATCTGTTTGGCGTGCCCGTCGGCAAAAACCGCCATGATGATGCCCGTGCCGTGGTCGGATGGCGCCCAGAGCGCGTCAATGTTGGCCCCTTCCACGTAGCTTGCGTGGTCGAGATTCCAGCAGCCAATCCTGACGTCGCCGGACACGTTTTCCGATGTCACCAGCAGGACCACTCCGCCCGGGTTGCGCACATCCGTAATGCTCACGGTTCCCGCTAGGTTCCCGGCGGGGACATCGGGAGGCAGGACGCTGAAAAGGTAGTCGTTTGCGGCGTAATCGCTCACGGACCCGTGATAAACACCGGAGGGCAGCGCGGGGTCCAGCAACACGGGCGGCGCCCAGGAAGTCGTGTAGCCGGGTGCGACCGGCCAGTTCTGGCGCGACGCATTGCGATTCCCGATGTAGGGCGCAAGCGCGTCCACCCAAAACATGCTCCAGTCGTTGGAGCGCAGGACGGGAAACCGCTGCCTGTTGTCAGACAAAAACAGATGCACGGACGCCCCCGCCTGCTTCAGGTTTGAAAGGGAGTGCGCACGGCGGGCGGTCATGCGAACCTTGCCGGCAACCGGGATCATGATCGCCGCCAGAATGCCAATGACGACGATAACGGTCAGCAATTCGGTCAGGGTGAAGGCGCGTATCCGGTTTTTCATGGCAAGCGGGATTTTATTCGGGAAACATAATTTCAAAACAGGGCGTTCCATGCTCCAGTCCGGAGGTGTCGATGGAGAGCTTCAATCTCCCGTTTTCCAGTCTGCTTCCAAGTTTCTCCATGCGGGTGCCATCCATGTTCAGCGCATAAATTTCCGGCGTTTCTTCATGGCGGGTGGTCAACTCCAGACTGACGGCGACAGATTGTATCAAAACCGGAGGACGCCCGGCATCAAGGCAGGTGTAATACGATTTGTTTTCGAAAACCATGTCCGTGTTGAAGGCGTTTGTCGCGATGACCAGCAACACACGGCTTGCGTCCCCGAGATTCGCGTTTTTATCAAGCGAGGCGGCGACGATGGCGGCGGGTTCGGAACAGGAAACGACACGCAGTTTGCCAAGGTCAACGGGGTGGTTCTTTTTGAGAATCACGCCTTCCAGGCGCGGCGACACCACGGTCATTTCTTCCGCTTTTTCGTCAAGGGAAAGCTCGCCTGTGTCGCTCTGGTAAAAAGCGCGGTCGGCCTGGGTTTTGTTGCTTTCGGGAAGCAGGCGCGCATCGCGGAATTGCCGGACAAGTTCCGGAAACTCGCCGCCTTCGCGATTGTCCGCCGTCACATACCATTGGTCCACGTTCAACCTTGAGAACTTTTCGGGAACAATCGTGAGCGATGGCCTGGTTTTGTTGACGGGAAATGAGGTTTTTTCGCCGGACGCCGACGGCCACACGATGCCGACTTTGGTCAGAAACGCGGTTTTCGCATAGTCGTCACTCATCGCCGCGAGATAATTTTTCGGGAATAATTTTTCGGGTTCGGGAACGTAAGCGACGGAGTGCGGCGATTCGCGGACATCGCCGCGCAGCCATGCGAGCGCCGTCACGATTTCGGAGGCGCGGGAAACCGGGTCGATGGCGTTGTCAAAACCGCCGAACGCATCGTCAAGAGTCAGGCGCACCGTGTCGGTGAACGTCGTCAGGACATCCCAGCCCTGCAAGGCTGCGCAGGAACCGAAATAGAGTCCGCGCTCGTGGCGAAAACGGTTGGGCGCGGAATGGCTGTATTCGGTTATCATATACGGGCGGTCGAGGAAGCGAGCCATGGCCGCCGCCCGGAAATATGTCGAGCCGAGCGAGCTGGTCTGGTCAACGACCATGTCGTTTTCCACGCCGCCGAGGTAGCGGGAGGAGTCCGTTTTCGGAGCTTTGCCGGAAGTCGGGATGAAGTGGGGATGGGCAAAATAGGTGTGCTGGGCGATGGCGGGCAGCCGGGCGCGGACGGGGATTTCCAGCGTGCGCATGATCATGTCCCATTGATTGTAGATGCCTTTGTAGCCGATTTCGTCGCGGACGATTTTCACATACCAGTCTGTCATTTCGAGCATGGTTTCAGTCAGAAAGGTCGCGGCGTCGGAGGCGGCGGTGTCGCCAGCGCGGAGCAGTGTCTCGTCAATGGCGGGCGTATTGCCGAAGGCGAGCGGTTTCCCCCATGCTTTCGAGAGTGCGGCCCCGGTTTTGTATTTTGTTTTCAGCCATCCCTGGAACGGTTTTGTGAAGACGGCCATTGTAGCCGGATCGCCAATACGGAGGTCCTGTTCGTTGAGGAAGTCGATGCAGGCGAGGGCCGGATCGTCCTTCAACGCGAGGCCCGTGTAGGGATTTGTCGTTGTCAGCAAAAACCCGGATGCCACTTTCCAGTGCCGCCTGTATTTCTCGTCGAAAAACATGTGCTCGCGGAATTGTTCTCCGGATTTCCGTGCGCGGTATCCGGCCATTGTGTAGCCGCTCCAGGTCGTCATCAGGTCCATGTTGAGGTAGATGCCGCGTTCCTTGAGGCAGTGGACGAGATAAAAGAATCGGTCGAGGTTTCCTTCGTCGAAGGGGATTTCTTTGGCGGTCTGCGGGATTCCCGCGACGGCGACGGTCATATCGGGGTATTGCGGGTCGTTGACCTTGTAGCCGAGCAAATACCTGTCCAGCGTGTGCAGCCGCACCATGTTGTAGCCTTGGTTTGCGATGGCGTCGGCAAAATGTTCGGTGTCCTGTTTTGTCCAGAGGTGATTTTTCAGGCGCCACGAATTGGCCATGATATAAACGAAGGAGAAAAAACGGACGGGGTTCCCCGGAGCTTTTTCGAAGGCGAGTTTCCCGTCCGTATTGGCAATCACACGACCAAGCTCCCCCGCCTTTTGGCGCGGTCCGTTTAACGCGGAAAAGTCCAGCGCGGTGCCGCTTTTGACAAGCAGCCTGCCCATGTCCAGCGGGCGGTATTTTTTTGATTCGGTGATTTTGACGAGTCTCCCCGCGTCGGCGTCCACCGTGCCGCAGATGAACTTCCATCCACGGCTTCCGGCGAGCACGCGCACGGCCATGATGTTGGGGCCTTTTTTGACGGGAAAGTCAAAGACGTGGTCCTCCGGTTGCAGCAGGGCGGAGCGGTTGCCGGTCATCGCGTCGTGAACTTTCCGGCCGTTGACATGGACATCGAAATACCAGTCGGCGGCCATGCCGATTCTCATGCGACCCGCCTCCGGCGAATCAAATGCGTTGTACAAAAACGCGGCAGTCTTCTCGGGAACGTTCTTCGACCGGGGGGGGGGGGGGGAGAGATCGATCTCATTGTTTTTCAAAACGGCGGTTTCGCCGTTTTCCGGGAGAAGGATCAACGAGGCGGAGGCGGCGGGGTTTCGCAAAACCTTCCATTCCCTGTTTAACGCGAGCGGCAGGATTTCGTTTTCGACCAGCAGCCGGACCGGCCCGATGTAGAGCGTTTCGCCGACGGGGAAGCGGCCTGTCATGAGACGCGGCGTTGCCAGGGGAGAGGAATGATCGGCGTCCGTTTCGCATTCCAGTTCGGCGAGTTGCCAGTTCGGGGTGGCGGAGAGTTTTCTCCATGCGTTCCGGGCGAGCATGGACCAAGGCGGGGTGTTTCGCGCCAGTGTGTATTCAAACTCGCCGTTTGTCGTGGCCTTGTAAAAGAACGAGATTTTGAGTTTCACGCCTTTGGCGATGTTTCTGCGGAGCGGGAAGTTTGTCTGGATGGCGTGATTGGGGGCGTCCGGTTTTAATCCGGT
Organism: Opitutaceae bacterium; assembly: GCA_031266495.1. Next base: position 11,938 of record JAISAX010000838.1, on the reverse strand, counting down.
TGTTTTTAGCGCAAGCGTGTTTTCGCCATCGGGCGTTTTGATGGCCGCCGGAATGTGTTTGTCGAGGGTGCAGCCGGGTGCCGTGTAAAACTGGATACGGCCGGGTGACAGGTCGCGTTCGTTTTCGTATTTCCAAAAAAACTCCGACGCAGACAAAAGGCACGGGAGCAGGAAGGATAAAAACAGGAGTGGGCTGCGCATGATGATGGGTGGGAACCGGGTTTCAGGGTGGCGGTTGGGCTGGCAAGCCGGACGGGCTGGACGAGATCAGGTGTCCAGCCTGTCCGGAAAGCAGGCGGTTTTAACGGCGGCGGGAGACCGCGCAGGCGGTGAGGGCGAGGGCAAGAATCGAGAGCACTGCGGCGGACTTCGCGGGTTCGGGGACGGTGGTGAGGGACACGTTGTCAAGCGCGACCGCCGTTCCGTTTGCGATGGCGTTGATTGTGTGGAAATTGAAACTCCAAAGGACGGTGTCCGTGTCCGCAGAGTTTTGGTAGAAGGCGAGTCCCGCGACGGAGGTTTGCGCGCCGTCTTTCAGTCCGTAAGTGAATTTCCATGACGAATCGTAGTCCACGGACAGGCTGAAGGTATAGATCTTCAGGGCGGAGTAAGTTTTGGTTTCGGAATCAAAGGTTCCCGAATCCTCAATGGTGCCGAGGTCAACCCAAGTGGAGCCGTTGTGGGCCTGGATTTTGAGGACGTTGCTGCTCCAGGACTCCTGGCTGATAATGATGTTGATAGCCTGCTTGTAGTCGTCGTTCTGGAAGTCGGTAAACTGGAAGAGGCGCACGTTGTTGGCGTTGACGTGAGCAAAGGCCACGTCGAAAGAGACGTTGTATCTGCGCAAACGGGAAGAGGCCTGCGAAGTGGTGAGCAAGGAGATGCCGGTGTCGGAATCGCGGGTGAAGATGGCGGCGTTTCCGGTGCCAATGGTGCCTTTGAGGAGTTTGGCGTTGTCGCCGGCAGAATTGTACCAGGAGTAGGGCAGGGCTTCCTGCGCCCCCCACGACTCGAAGTTTCCGTTTTGCGGGAGAGATTCAGCGGCGCGGGCGGCGGTTGTCGTTGTTGCGAGCAAGGCGGCGAGGACCGCGAGTTTGAGACCGCGCAGGGCGGTGTTTCCGGATGTGTTGTTCATGATGGATGTAGTGTTCATGGGTTTGGCGGGTTGGGTGATCATTGTGCTGGCGGGAAAACGTCGCGGATGGCTTCGAGGAAAGCGGTGCCGTTGACGGTATCGGGTTCGAGGCAGGTGCCCTCGGTCCACTCGTTCCATGCGTTGATGAACAGCGGGGGAGGGGGGGAGGGGAATTTTTCGCGGACGGCACGGAGCGCCTCGTGAAAGGCGTCGGGGGTGTTGTTCTTGATGCAATACATGTAGGGGTAGCCGAGGTCGCCCCAGATGTCAGACTGGACAGTGCGGGGCGAGCTATCACAGCCTGTCATGAGACTCGGGAAACAGGGGATGGGACTGCGCTTCATGATGTCGTCCCAGGCGTCGAAATAGGCGTGGAGGACGGTGGCATAATCCACCTCGGGGAAGTCGTCCGGTTTGGCGCAATACGGGTGGATCATGGAGTAGGAGGCGAGACAGTCGAAGCCGAGCACGGCGGCGGTGGCGATCTCGGCATGGAGGCGGGAACCGCTACGCATGACGATCGCGTTGAGGTGCGGATCGGGGAGACCGGCGGCACGGGTTTTTATTCGGAAACGTTCGAGAGCGCGGCGAGTGTTTTCCGTGCCGCCGAGGCCAGCAATGAGCGTTTCCACATCGTAGATGGAGAAGTAGGGGCGTCCGTCGAGTCGCCAGTAGGAAGGGTGCGGGAAATAGCGGTGGATGCAGAGGTCGGCGACGCGGTCAAATGTCTCGTGAGTGACTTCCCCCGGAAAGAGAGGACGAGCGGTTGCCCAAAGGTCGCGCTTGCGCTCCTTGGCGGGATGAATGTCGCGCCAGGTGTGGTTGGCCCACATGAGCGCGAACTTGAGGCGGTCGTGGTTGGGGGCGTTCAAAAAGCCTTCGTCGAGCGCTCGCTGGAGAAACGGGCCGTCGTTGTAATAATACCAGTCGAAGATAAAGGCGTCGATGCCGTGGTCGGCGGCGCGGGCGATCTTGCGCGCCATGACGGCGGGGTCGGCCTCATCTTCATAGCCGTCGAGTGGAACTTTCGGCTGCCGGTGTCCGGGGAAGCGCGGTCGGGCGCACTTGACGACCTCCCACTCCGTCCAGCCGGGGCCGTGGATGCGCTCGTTGCGCGGGTCCACGTGGTAGTTGGGAAAATAGTAGGCGGCGATTTGCGGGCGAGTGTTCATGGTATTGGTGATTCAGGGTTTCTGCCGGAGGGGGAAAACGTCGCGGATGGCTTCGAGGAAAGCGGTGCCGTGAATGGTGTCGGGTTCGAGATACGAACCTTCCGTCCATTCGTTCCATGCGTTGATGCTGATGAAGGGCGCGGGGAGGTCGCGACGGGGGAGTTCGTCGCGGGCAAGTCGAAGGGCGGAGGCGAAGTTTTCCGGTGTGTTGTTTTTGATGCAATACATGGAGGGATAGCCGAGGTTGCTCCAGATGTCGGACTGGAGGGTGCGTGGTGAAGCGTCCCAGCCCATTGTCACGCAGGGGTAGCGGGGGATAGCGCCAGGTATCCGGAGGTTGCGCCACGCGGCAAAATAACCATCGCGGACGATGTTGTAATCCACTTCGGGAAAGTCGCTAGGGGCGGTCTTGTAGTGGTGAACCCATACGTAGTCGGTGAGACTGTCGAAGCCGAGCGCGGCGGCCTCGGTTTCGGGATGAAACGCAGCGGTCTCTCCGGGAAGGGGGGCGAGCTCCAGAACGATGCCGTTGAGGTGCAGACCGGAAAAACCGGCGGCGCGGGTTTTTGCCCGGAAGCGTTCGAGGGCGCGGCGAGTGGTATCGCGTCCACCAAGCCCGGCGATGAGACGAGAGAGGTCGTATATGGAAAAGTAAGGCACGCCATCGACCGTCCAGTAGGAGGAATGCGTGAAGTAATTCCGGATACAGTAATCGCAAATGAGATCGAAGGTTTCGGCATTGACGGCTCCGGGATAGAGGATGCGCGCCGCGTCGTAGGGCGACGGATCGCGCTCCTTGGCAGGATGCAGGTCACGGCCATCGTGATTGCACCACATGATGGCGAACTTGATGCGGCTGTTGTTTGAAGCTTTCAGGAGGCCGTCCTCCAGGGCGCGCTGGCGAAAGGGCGCACCGTCGTAATGGTACCAGTCGAAGATGAAGGCGTCGATGCCGTGGTCGGCGGCGAGGGCGATTTTTTTCGCCATGACGGCGGGGTCGGCCTCGTCCTCGTAGCCGGCGAGCGGAATCTTCGGCTGCCGGTGTCCGGGGAAGCGCGGACGGGCGCACTTGACGACCTCCCACTCCGTCCAGCCGGGGCCGTGGATGCGCTCGTTGCGCGGGTCCACGTGCCAGTTGGGGAAATAGTAGGCGGCGATTTGCGGGCGGGTGTTCATGGTGTTCGTAAGGAAAAAATCAGAGCGCGCCGCGCCGGGCTTCGAGGGTGGCGCGGATTTGGGCGGAGCGGGTGCGGTCGAGCGGATAAAACCATGCGATTGCAATCCCCGCTGCGCAGAGCGCGGGCGAGAGGATCAGGTAGAGGTGAAACATGCGAAGCGTGACGTCGCCGGGCTGCCCGGCGAGTTTGGCATCGAAACCGGAGAGTTGCAGCACGACGCCGCCGAGTCCCATCGCGACGGTCAGCGCGCATTTGAAGAAGAAGGAGAAGAAGGCGTTGATGGAACCTTCGCGGCGGCGGGCGGTGTGGAGTTCGTCCCAATCGGCGACATCGGCTTTCATCGAAGGAATGAAAAGCCAGACGGCGGAGACGGCGCTGAACTCGAACACGCCGGAGATGATTTGCAACCAGGGGTGCGCGGGCGTCATCAGGAAATAATTGAGCAGATGTCCGCCCATTGTGCAGCCGAGCATGGCCATGAGCATGGTGCGCTTGTCGAACTTTTCGCCCAGCCAGGTGAAGAGCGGGATGCAGGCGATGCCGGTGACGACGAGCACGCTGCCCTTGACGCCTGTGATGAGCGCGCCTTTGGCGAGGTCCCCGTCGCACACGTAATAGAAATTCACATACTGACCGAGCGTGCCGGTGGAGTTGGTGCTGAGCAGGACGAAAAACGTGATGGCGATGAGCGCCCACAACGGCACGCAACGGGAGGACTCCGCGATGTTTTTCCAGAACGGGTCGCGCGCCTGCCGGCGCACACCTTCTGATTTGTAATACCGTTCGCGGGCAAAAAGCGCGGGGAACAATCCGACGCAAACGATGATTACGGCGAGCAGCCAGCAGACGAGTTTCACGCCGATGACAACCGGCTTTTCCCCGGGTTGCGAACCCGCGAGCGAGGCAAGCGCCGGCTGGATGTCCGTGAGGATTTTTTGCAAAAATTCCGGTTTGCCCTCCAGCGCCTTCGGGTCGCCGAGCGCAAGCATTCCGGCGAGCATGACAACGAACAGGACCCAGCTATTCATCAGTGAGCCGAGTTTGTTGAAGAACGTCATCCACGCGGTCAGCCGCGTGCGCTCGTCGTAATCGGGAGTGAGTTCAAGTTGCAGCGCGTTGTAAGGCATGCACCACGCGCAAACGCTGGCGTAAAAAATCATGCCGATTAAAAACAGATACAGCGACATGGCCTTTTCCGGAGAGGCGAGGCCGAGTTTCGCCAGGAACGGAATGTAATCGGCGACGCCCGCCAGCCACGAATTGCCGTTGCGCACACTTTGCGGGAGATGCCAGAGAAGTGGAAAAACGAGCGCAGTCGTGATGGCGGCGACAAACATGAACGGGCGACGGCGTCCCCAGCGGGTGCGGGCGTTGTCGGTGATGTTGCCCATAACCGGGTCAATGACGGCGTTCCAGGCAAGCAGCGCCATGAAAATCGCGCTGAGAACAACCGGCGATATTCCGAGTCCGATGTTGAAAAATGGCATCCAGAGAACGCTCAATGCCAGACCGGTCGAAAAACCCTCGAAATTCGAGCCAGCGGCGAATCCGAGTTTCTGGAAAATCGGGATGCGGTCGCTTTGCGAAATGCGAGATTCAGACGTCATGGAGAGAGAAGGGGGGGCGATGTCGTTGGCACTTCGATACAAGCCATGCCGGCGGTCTTCAGCGCAATGGCATGGTGTCAACCGACGGTGCCGTCGCAGTCGAAAAGGTATCCGGAAAAAACGCGATTCGGGAAGACGGGTTTCATCGGGCGGATTCGGTCGGGAATGGAGTGGAGTCAACGGGTTTGCTGCGGATTTTTGAGACGGTTTCCCCTTGGGCGCGCTGGCAGCGCTGTGGCGGCAGTCCCCTCAGAATCTGCTCGATGTCATCCACGACGAGTTGGCCCATCCACGGCCAGATTTCAGGGATGTTGCCGGCGCGGTGCGCTTGCAGAAGCGTGTTGGGCGTCGTGCGGGCGCGGTGATTTTTGGCAATCGGCTCATCCGGCCACACGTCGATGGCGGCGCGAATACGGCCCGACGCGGCGGCGTCCAGCAGATCGTCGAAATTGACGATGCCGGCGCGGCTCGCGAGCACCACAATCGAATCTTTCGGCATCTTTTGGAAAAACCGTTTGTCAATGCCACCGGCGTTTTCCGTCGTCGTGGCGGCAAGGAGGAACACGACGCGAGCACGCTCGAAGCACTCGCCGGGCGTCGCGGGCGTGACGCCGCTTTCCCGCAGCACCGCCGGGTGTATCCACGGATCGCACACAAGGATTTCCCCGCCGAAGGGTTTTATTAACGGAAGCAGGGCGCGACCGAGGTTGCCGAAGCCGACAAGCGCAAGCGTTTTTCCCGAGAGCAGGAACGAATCGGAATTGTCGCCTTCGCCGTAGAGCGTTTCGGTGCCGGAGCGAATGGCGGCATCAGCCTCGTGGATACGACGGGCGGAGGCGAGGGCGAGGCCGAGCGCCATTTCCGCGACGGGCCTGGCGAACACCGGGCCGGTCGAAAGAACCGGGATGCCGCGGCGGTGGCACTCGACGTAGTCCACGTTGGGCAAAAAGTTGCTCTCGACGTTGAACACGGCTTTCAGTTTCGGGGCGCGGTCGAGGCGGGCTTTGGGCAGCGCAGGCTGGCCGATGAGGATGGTCGCCTCGGGCAGCCAGCGGTCAATGTGCGCGTCGGTCGCGGGCGCGGAACCGTCATGCCAGATGACTTCGCCGAGCGATTCAAGACGAGCCTTGGTCGCGGCGTCGAAAATCAGATCGAGCGGACGCGGATGCGGATCGAGCAGAATGAGGGGGGAGGGGGAGGAGGGGGGATTCATGTTGGAGTCTGTCCCAAAAGGGAGCGGGTTTTTGAAAAGGAAGCGGATATTCCAGAGCGCCGGAATCTTTTGAACGTCCGGGATTCCTCTCCAGAATACAGAAAAGTCTTCTCCAGGTAAATGTCATGGCGTCTCGATTTTTTGTGATATTGTCCAGGACAGGGTTTGTAGAAACGGGACGGGGGAGGGGGGGGGAAGGGAACACAAAGAAAGTCAGCTCGCTTTTACAGGCCAACGCAGAAGCGAGAGAGATCGCGATCCTGTTTGGCGGAGATTCGACACCTTCGGCAAACGAGGCAAGGTGCTGCTGCGAGGCCCATCGGGAAACCGGATCGCTATGAATTGCGAGAGCGCTTGCTTTGAGTTGTCTCGACGCGGGCCTTGTTTTGGCGGTAGGCAGAGGGCGACATGCCGCTGAATTTTTTGAAGCGGGTGGAAAAATAATAAATGCTTGGCATGCCGATCTGTCCGGCGATTTCAGAGATGGTCAGGTGGCTGTTGTCCAAAAGCATTTGTGCGCGCCGAAGGAGAAGTATTTCGCGATATTCGCGGGGGGAAATGCCGACGGCTTGCTTGAAATGGGCGTAAAATGAAGAACGTGACATGCCGCATTCCTTCGCAATTGTGTCCATGTTGGCAGCGTTGTCCGGCGATTCCAGCAGGAGCTTTTGCGCAAAAATGATTTTGGTGTCCGCCACGCTTTCGACTTCGGCGTCCTTGTTGTTTCCGCGAAGCAGGACGTTTTCCGTCAGGTTATAGGCGAGCGGATACCAACCCTTGGCGCGTTGACAGTCGAGCCTGGTGGCTTCCTCCAGCGCGGCGGCGCAGGCTTTGAGGTCGGTGCTTCCAAGGTGAACCTGATAAATGCCTCGAACGGGTTCCGGCCAATTGATTTTCGATGGCATGTGGGGGCGCATGAGAAAGTGTACCCAGCGGATGATCCAGTTGGCATCGGTGTAAAAGGTGTGCGGATGATCAGGCGAGATGAGGGTGAGAGCACCCGTGATGTTCTCAACCATGCCATCTTTCGTGGAAATTTCGCCGTGTCCGCCAAGCGTCAGAATGAGGCTCCAGTCCTGCGGGCGGTTGCCTTCCCAGCGACATTCGCGGTTGGTGTAGATATGGTGGCCGGAGAAAAAATCTGCGTCCTTCGTGGGACTCTGAATGAAAAAGCTTACAGACTTTTTGGAAGAGTGGACGGCGTTGGAACTGGAAGATGGTTTGTGTGTTTTGGATAAAATCATAAGTTTTATGGACTATATGGCATTTATCGGGAAGGGGCTATTTCGTATTATCTCACAAACAGCTTCCACAAGTTCCAATTCCGGTGATGCAAAACAAATCCTCTGCCCGCATGGATTGCTCGTCAAAAAAACAGGATGCTTCACTGGCTGCTCTGGCTATCGGAAACAGTTTTTCTGCAAGCGCGTTTTTTCATTTACCGGAACTGGTCCGCGCAATTCCCGGATGTGGTTACGAATTCCGATACGAGTGCGTGAACATCGGCGGTTGTTCGCTGGAATCGCATTGCGAGGAAAACGACCGGGCAGAACGCGACAGGGCTTATGTGCCGCCCTACTGTTTCGCGAACGGGAAGCGCACGCTGCGCGAGTTTCTGGAGGCGGACCGATGGGATGTCGTAGATGCAGTTTCTGGCGTTTTACGACGATGCAGGGAATGGCGTGTATTTCGGAGCGCACGATCTGGAGCACGGAACGAAAGGCGTCGAGTATGCGTTCGATGGTGCGGGACGCACGCGATTGTCGTTGCAGACTTTCTGTGGAGGGGGAGAGCACGGGAGCTATGGGCCGTCGTTCGAGTATGTTCTCGGGACATTCGAGGGTGACTGGATGGACGCGTGCGGGATTTATCGCGACTGGCTGGCATCGGTGGCGAAGCCTGCCCCGGCTCCGGTGCCCGGCTGGATGGACGAGTCGCCTGTCGTGCTGATTTACGCGGTGCGCGGCGACGGGGATGATCGCGGGGAACTGCCGCCTAACGAGTATTTCCCGTATGCCAATGCGCTGCCGGTCGTGGACCGTTATGCGGAGCTGTTCGACGGGCGTGTCATGCCTTTGCTGATGCACTGGGAAGGCACGGCGCCATGGGCTCCGCCCTATGTCTGGCCGCCGTTTGGCGGAGAGACGGCGCTGGCGGAGTTTCGCGACCGGTTGCACGAGCGCGGGCATCTGCTGGGGCTTTATTGTTCGGGCACGGCATGGACGCAGACGAGTTCGATCACGGACTACGCGTGCGAAGAACAGTGCGAACGCGAGGGGTTGAAACGATTCATGATCCGCGGGCCGAAGGGAGAAATCGACGCAGCGGTTTGCAACGGCGAGGACGCGCAGCGATTGGGCTACGACTTGTGCCTGACGGAAGAATGGTCACAGAAAACGGTGAAGGACGAGATCATGAAGCTCGCCCGGTTCGGCGTGGATTACGCGCAGTTTTTTGACCAGAATCACGGCGGTTGTTTTCATCTTTGCTACTCTCGCGAGCATAATCATCCACCCGCGCCGGGCGTCTGGCAGGTGGCGGCAATGGGAAGGCTCTTGCGTGAGGTTTGTGCGGACATGCGCGAGGCCGGGAGCGAGATGATCCTGGGGTGCGAGTCGGCGGCAGCGGATCCTTATCTGGATATGTTGCCATTGAGCGATGCGCGTCCGTCGTTTGTGTGGGGGCACGGGATGCCGGTGCCAGCCCATGCGTTTGTCCATCATGAAAGGCTCAACAGTTTTATGGGGAACCAGTGCGGAGTCGGGTGGAGTTTCGATTTGCTGGCGTGCCCGGAAAACCTGCTCTACCGCACGGCCTATGCGTTCAATGCCGGGGATCTGCTGTCCGTTGTCCTGAAAAACGACGGGCGTATCCATTGGGGCTGGGTAGTGAAGTGGGATTTTCCCGGGCCCGACCAGGAGAGCATCGTCACATTGATTCGAAATCTGAATACACTCCGGAAGCAGTACCCGGAATTTTTACGATTTGGAAAGATGCTGAAACCGCTTCAGCCTGTGAGGTCGTTGTCGGAAGAGGAGTACATCCTGAAACTCAAGCGGGGGGCGGAGGGAATTGATCCGTTCCTGCATTCAAGCTGGGAGTCCGGGGACGGGCGGCGCGCACAGATTATCACCAATTTCTTGCCCAGAAAGCAGACGGTGTGTTTGGGCGGGAACGGTGGTCGGAAAAAAAGTATCGAACTCGAACCGTTGAATGCCGTCGTTCTGGAAGAAGCACCGGTGCACCTGAATTCAGAAGTAGAAACCGCTAATGAACGCTAATAGACGCTAATAATGAACAGGTTGAAAATAAATCGGGTGTCTTGAGTCTTCACCTGCCGGGTGAGGGAAACTTCCGTTTCCTTTGGCTCATAACTTCCTGATTAGCGGAGATTAGCGGTTCCCGTTATTACGTTTTTCAGAGTGCATGGTTGTATGCCCGACGTGGATGTCACCGTCGCATTGCCGGGCGGGAGTGCTCCGAATGGAAAACCTGTTGGCATGCGCTCCACAGAAGCGGAGACATAACCGGGAAAGCCCTGTCTGCTTCCGGTCCGGATTGTGGCCATGGTGAGGCGACAGAACGATGAAAACGATGATCGGATTCTGGTCAGAGGGCGCGCGTGCTTTCGCGTTCGACGAGGCGGCCGTTGAGATCGATGCGGGTGTCGAGCGGGAGAGGGTCGAGCCCGCGGATGAGGCGGTAAACCTGGCGGGCGGCCTCGTAGCCGAGGGTGCGGTTGGGGATGTCGATCGCAGTGACGGGCGGCTGAAGAAACGAAGTCTCGGGATAGTCGTCACACGAGATCACGGACAGGTCGCGGGGGACATGAAGGCCGAGCCGGGAAACACCGTGTAACAGGCCTACAACTACCGGATGATCCATGACGAAGACGCCGGTCATGCGCAGGTTTTCCCGGACGAGGTTCCGGATGGCATCGCTGCCGAATTGCAGACCGGTCTTGTCCGCGCCCTCGTGCGCAACGAGGCGTTCCTGAAAGGGGATGCCCGCTTCCGCGAGCGCACGCCGGTAGCCGGCCAGCCGTGATTGTCCGGATACGCCGGCGGGCGGGCTGACGAGCACGCCGATCTCGCGGTGGCCCTTGTCGAGAAGATGACGGGTGGCGCGGTAGCCGACTTCGTCGTTGTTGACGGTGATGACGTTGTCGCGATGCGCCGGCGCGGTGCTGAGGAGGGCGCAGTGGGGGAACCCTTCGGCGTCGAGCCGGGCGAAGTAGTGACTTTCGTCGTTGGAGCGGAGGATGACGGCGCCGTCGATGGAGCGGCGGCGGAGTTCGCGGACGATATCGCAGGCGTTGAGCCGGTCGATGGTGTCGGCGTAGATGCTCATTTCGAGCCCTTCCTCCTGCACGTATTGGGCGACCCCTTCCATGACGGTGGAGAGGAAGAGGCCGAAGTCGAGGGTGTGGCCGGGGTATTGCTGGACGAGGACGCAGATGTTGGGCACCTTGCGGCTGACGACGCGGGGTTTGAAATTCCGTCTGGCGGCGAGGTCGCGGACTTTTTTGCGAAGTTCGACACTGATCTCCGGCGACCCGCGCAGGGCTTTGCTGATGGTGGCGACGGAGACGCCGAGTTCGGCGCCGAGGCTGTAAACGGTGGTGCGTCCGGATTTGCGTGGCATGGATGGGGAATACAGATCACTCGCCCGCCAGGTGGAGAGCTTCAGCAATCAGATGGGGACTTGGCCAGATGCCGTGACGTCTCATGTTTTCAATACAGATTCCTGGCGATGGGATGAGAGAAACTCCACGCGGTCGATTCCTGCCAGGCGGGTCGCCATGCCCGATGAGAGCTTTCCTGTTTCGAGGAACTTGGCCGCCAATGCCATGCGGGCCTCGCGTTCAGATTCCTCCCGGTTCATTTGCATGGCGTCGGGTAGATGAGGAGGATAATCAACGGTCAGTGTCATGCGTGAAGGATGTTTGTCTGCGTGGCGAATGGCAAGCAATGTGCGAACCTGTTCGTTGGTGACCAAGGGGGAGAAGCTCACAGGTCCTTGGGGGGGACGACGAGGCCGATGCTGCGTTCTTTAACGAGCCGAGGCCGGGCGACTTTGGCAGTAGTGGGAATCAAGACCAAGGTGCCGCCTTGCACGCGACAGAAAAACTTAGCGCCATTCAGGTTTGGCCCCGTAAGTCTGGCACTGAAAAGCGGGATCGATCTTCCTTGAAAAGTTGTCACTTGATAAAAAAATGACACACTTTGATGTGATGAGAATCACGCCAGAAAAACTCAAAGAGAAAGCCTTGCGGATGCGGCGGCGTACATCGGCCGAAGCTTGGGCGGATCACGATCAACCCTACTACATCAACGGAGTGCTCGTCGAACCTGCGAAAGAGAATCACTTGCCGAATGGGCAAGTGCGCATGGCCTTCTCTTTTCGGAAAATCCGCTGAGTCGTTTCGGCTCTTTCAAACGACATGGGGAACACGGTGTCGTCTTCGATGAGCAGACGGGGCGTTGGTGGAAAATGACCCATGGTGGCCGCAATGGCAGTAGTGTTCGGCAGGGAAACTGCTGAAGGAGAGAAGGGAGAGGAAGGATGAGTGATTATGGGGGAGAAAGGGAGAAAGAGAGCAGGGTAGGGCGGAGAGAGGAGAGAGGGGAACA
>JAISAX010000831.1 GCA_031266495.1 Opitutaceae bacterium | reverse complement strand
CGACACCGGCAGGATCACGCCGCAACAGAGGCGGCGGCGCTGGCGCGGCCAGTGGCTGGCAGTGGCCCTCCTGCCGCTGGCATTGCTGTGGGCATGGCTGGATACGTCCGATGACCTGGATGTAATCAAGGATGAAGTACTGGACCGGCGTTTCCGGTGGCGAGGCACCCTTGAGGCGCCGGTGAATATCGTTTACGTGGACATCGATTCGCAGGCGATCGACGAACTGGGCAATTTTCCATGGAACCGGGACCGGTTTGCCGTCGTGTGCAAGGCCCTGCTCAACGAGGCGAAGGTAAAGGCGATCGGGATCGATGTGCTCATGTCGGAAGCCGGAATGCCGCATGTCGTCAACCGCGCGGCCTGGGATCGCGGAAACGCGGAACTGGGCGGATTTTTGTTCGGCGACCCGCCGCCGCCGGTCGTGCTGGCCGCGGCCTACACCGGGGCGATCAAGCGCGATGCGGAGGGCAATGCCCTGCCGGTCGAGATCCCGCCGGCGGGCAGCACTCCGGCGGATTATCCCGAACGTCCGCGATGGAAAGGGCCGGATGGACAATGGCGGCCCGCGCCCTACCAGGGACTGATCGACACGCTCGGCAATGGCACGCGTTTCGTGCCCATGTTCGCGCCCCTGCCGGACGGAAGCACCGTGCTGCACATGTCGCTGGAACTGGCCCGGCTCCGGTGGGGCGTACCCAAAGACGGGATACGGATTCGCCCCAACCGTATCGAAATCGCGGATACAGCCGGGAAAGTCGTTCGCAGGATCCCGCTCCTTGACGGACAGTTCATACCGGTCAACTGGTTCTCGGCATGGAAGGCGGAGGGACAAAATCCGCGGGTCAGCTTCGCGGACGTATATACGTACGCGGGCATGCTCGATTCGGAAAACGGGGCGGAGCGCGCGGCGGCGAGGGAGTTTTTCGGACAGGAGGGGTTCCGGGACGCGGTGGTCTTGATCGGGGCGACGGACCGGCTGATGCACGACCTGGCCCCGACGCCCTTCGACCGGCAACCCGTGCCGAAGGTGGGGATTTACGGCAACGTCCTCAAGAGCCTCGCGGCGGACCGGTTCCTGCGTTACCCGCCGTGGTGGCTGGCGTGGCTGGTCACCGGAGCAGCGGGGTACCTGACGACACGGGGATTCGCCGGAGCCGCGGGGCGGTGGGAGCGGATCATCGCGATTGTCCTGGGGGCGGCATACGTGGTGCTGGTGTTCGTGGCGTTCTCGAAGCTGGACTGGGCGCTGCCGCTGGCGGCCCCGGTGGGCGGGGCGCTTTCGGCCGGTTTCGCCGGGCTGGGCGTGCAGGTGATCGTCGAACGGCGGCAGCGCAACCGGTTGCAGGGCATGTTCGGCTCGTATGTCTCGCCCGAGGTGGTGAAGCGGCTCGTGGAGAGCGGCGAGGAGCCGAAACTGGGCGGGGTGGAGGAGGAGATCACGGCGTATTTCAGCGACGTGCAGATGTTCGCCTCCGTATCCGAAAAACTGACACCGACGCAACTGGTCGGGCTGATGAACGAATACCTTGGCACGTGCGCCGACATGGTGCAGGCGCAGGGCGGCACGCTCGACAAGTTCGTGGGCGACGCCGTGGTGGCGATGTTCGGCGCGCCGGTGGCGTTGCCCGACCACGCGCACCGGGCCTGCATCACGGCCTTGCGGGTGCAGGAGCGGCTGGGGGCGCTGCGCCGGCAATGGGTCTCGGAGATGCATCGCAACTTGCCGGCGGAGATGGCCGGCCTGCACACGCGCATCGGGCTTAACAGCGGGAGGGCGGTCGTCGGAAACATGGGCAGCCGCACGCGTTTCAACTACACGATGATGGGCGACACGGTGAACCTCGCGGCGCGTCTGGAATCGGCGGCGCGGCAGTGGGGCGTGGTCACGCTGTGCACGGCGGCGACGAAGGCCGGTTGCGAGGCGGTGGAGCCGGAGCGCGTGGTGTTTCGCCGGCTCAACAACACGGTCGTGATGGGGCGTTCCCAACCGGTGGAGATTTACGAGGTGGTCGGGTTGCGCGAGCAGGTGTCGGCGGAGACGCACGAGTGCCTGCGGATTTTCGGTCTGGGGCTGCGTTGCTACAACGAACGCGATTGGGCGGGCGCGCGCGCGGCATTTCGCGAGAGCGCGAGGCTGGAGCCGCACAAGCCGGGTGAGGTGCCCGGCGTGACCCTGAACCCGTCGCTGGCATTGCTCGGAATGGTGAGCGAGTTGCAGACGAATCCGCCGTGGGGCGACTGGGACGGCAGCTACCGGATGCGGGAAAAATAAGTCGAAGGTCGAAAGTCGAAGGTCGTCAGAGGCTCCGCTGCGCGGAGCATTTCTCAAGGATGGCCCGCTGGAGCGGGCCGCTGACGACTTTCGACCTTCCGACTTTTGACCTTCGACTTATACGACTTATATGACCCGGTCGAGGCGGCGGGGGTCTTCTTCCACGTCGGGATTGAGGGCTTTCAGCGTGGCGGCGAGCGCGGCGATGGCGGCGGCGGTGTCGGCCATTTCTTCGAGGGAGATGAGGCGGCCGTAAAGGTGGACGCGCGAGAACGGTCGCGGGATGCGAAAGCCGTCCCAGCTTCGCAGGATCCAGGCCGATTCGAAGGCGGCGCCGAAGGCCACGATGGGCGAACGGCCGTTTTTGGCGACGATGACGGTGCCGGGTTTCACGGTGTAACGCGGGCCGCGGGGGCCGTCGGGCGTGAGGCCGATGTCGGAGCCGCGACGGAGCGCGGCGATCAGGGCGGTGGCGGCCTCGCGTCCGTAGTTGCTGCTGGAGCCGCGAATGACCCGGATGCCGAGCATTTCCAGAAAGGCTCCCATGAGTGCGCCGTCCTTGCTGGCGCTGGTGAGCGCATGGAGGGGGCGGGTCGGACGGAAACGGGCGGCCTGGTCGGCGATGATGAAGGTGCGGTTGTGCCAGAGCGCGAAGGAGAAAGGGCGGTCGGTCCGGGTGAACAGGCTTGCGGAAGCCGGGCCGGTGGTGACGTGGAGGGTGGCATTCCAGAGGTGCAGGAAAACGGCGAGGGGCCAGAGCGCGGCGCGTTTCAGTCCGTTCACCTGATGGATGCGCGCGGGTTTCTTGCGCGGGCCGGTCGTTGCGGGGGGGGAGGGGGGGGGGGGGAGGGGAGGGAGGAGACACGTTGCCGATGCGGCCGGGTCAGCGGGCGCGGCGTCACCGGTGGCGGTGGCGGTTTCCGGTGGCGGACGGGTATCACGTGGCTGGGTCATGCGAATGTGCAAGGCGCGAGGAGAGGGTGGTTTCTTCACGCCGCGCTTGCGAGGATGAAGAAGGAGCGGTTGGGTCGGACGGATGTCTTCTTCCCCGGAAAACCGTCACGGAGAGCCGGAATCCGGTTTCGGGCCGGAGCCGGTGGTCATCCCGATCACGGGCGAGCTCGACCTGCACACGTTTGCCCCGCACGAGACAGCGCAGGTGCTCGATGCGTATATCGAGGCGTGCCTCGGGCGCGGCATCCGTTCGCTGCGGGTGATTCACGGCAAGGGCACCGGCACACTCCGCGAGACGGTGCATGCCTTTCTGCGCCGCGACCCGCGGGTGCTGTCGTTCCGCATTGGCGACGAAACCTCCGGCGGCTGGGGGGCGACACGGGTGAGACTGAAGGGGCACGGAGCACAGAACGGCAAGAGCGGCGAGGAGCGAGAGAGGTGTTCCCGGCATCCGGGAACATGCCCGTGACACGTCCCGCGCGTGTATGTGGGGGGAGTGCTGTCCCCGTTTTATGAAATTGCCAGCCGTCATGATGAGTGGTTCCGGTTATTAAAGTTCTCTTCCCCTCCTTCTCATGACTGCGTGTTTTTCCCCGTTGTTTCTTATCGCCGGCCTGTTGCCGGTACTTGCCTCCACCGTCTGTATGTCCGCGGCAGAAATCGCGGCCTTGCCACCTGCGCCGGAATGGAACCGCGAGAGGTTTGTCGCGCAGGTGCAACTGATTATTCCGGAAGAAGGCAGCGCATACGGCGGCTCTGGTCCGGAATCCCTGGAAAGGCAGGTCAAACGTCCGCTGACCGTCGCAGAGAAATCGGTTTTTCTGCGATCCGACGATGGTCCGTGGCGGCTTTACGAGGATGATGTCATCCGGTTTTCCGTGCCTGACGAGCCCTTGCTGAAAATCGAAGTGCGTGACACGCAGGATTACTCGGGCATGCGTCTTGTCGGGGGCGCAGTCGGGAGTTCAGACCGGAGTTTCCAGCGTGCCTATCGTCTTACGGTCGGTGAAGACGCGCTGCCCTGGCTGATCATTTCCGTTATGAAAAACACAGGTTTTCGGTTACGGCGGTCGGGTTGCGTTTCAAAAAATTGTCGTAGCCGATGGCAACCTGCGTCTGTTCAGCCTGCTGCCGGACGCCAAGGTCAAGAGTGTGCAGGTTCTCGGAGCACGCCGTCGGGCGGATCTGCTGGAATGGAGGCGCACCGCGCTCACCCAGGAGGCATACGCGCGCATCGGCGCGTCGCTCGTCCTCAAGGATCGCAGCGAACGCACGCCGGAGCAGTGGAGGCGGCATCTGGTGGAGGCGGTGCAGGCAGAGCAGGCGGCATTGAAGCCGGCGTTGCGCTTCCGGATTGTCGAAAAAAGTCTGCGCAATATTCCGTGGCTGGAAGCCGGGATGGACGAGGCCGCTGTTCTCGGGCTGTTCGGTGAAAAGAACCTGACACGGGAGGGCAGCGACCTTGTTTATACGGATGACTTTCGCGAGGAAGACGGGAGCGGCATGAGATACGTCCTGCGTGTCCCTCTGGAGGGCGGCGTATTCAGGAAATTGACACAGAACTGGATGGAGTGGACGGAGCTTCCTCCGGAGCCTCGTTCGTTGGCCTGGGCGGAGGCAGGGCTGAAGCTTGACGAGGGCAAACCGGCCGCGCTGACGGAAAAGGACGTTCGCACAATGTTCGATTCGTTTGCGGAGCAGGCTCCTCATGCCGGTCCGGATACGTGGTCCCGCTGGTGCAGCATCGTGGAAGAATTGGCGGAAAAGGGACGGGAGCATCGTGATGAGCGCGTGCCGGCTGTGCTTTGCTCGCGTTTTTTCGAAATGAATCTCAGCCAGGCTGCGGCAGTGCGTGCGCTGGAACATTATCGTTTGAAGGATCTGGGCAGCATGGTTGCCCGGCGGCAGCGTTTGTTACTTGGCATGACGGAAAACTTTCCTCCCTCCGATTTGTTTGACGATACGGAGAGCTTGTTGGGCTACGTCCCGAAAGATCATCCCGAATTTGCCTCGCTCGTGCGCGACGGGCTTGCCCATTCCCACAAAGATATCCGTCACGACGCGTTGCGCCATTCACCGGTTCTGGGGAGACAGGTCGCACATGACGAGGCACGGAAAGCGCTGGAAGGGAATGCCGACTGGTTTGTCCGAAGCACTGCAATCGACGTATTGAAAAAAACAGGCGGCGAGGCGAATATCGAATGGCTGCGGCCGCTGGCGGACAAGGAAAAGGATCAGTATCTGAAAAAGAAGCTGGACGAACTGATAACACAGTTTGGGAAAACACCGGCATCCTCTTCCCGGTAGCCTGTCAATCTGCTGGTGGTGCAGTGCATTTTGTTTTCTGTGCATGAACCCAAGTCACGGGAAGGGAAGGAATCAGGCGTTATCCTTGAAAAGCCAAAGATGGAGTTTAGCTTTTCAAGGATTATGGCATTTTTATCGAGAGATGAGGCAGTCGGACTGATAAAACGAGCGTTTGCCGTGCATCCGGCAGTCACGCTGGCCGGGCCACGGCAGTGCGGGAAAACCACGCTGGCGCGTCAATTCGCCGGGCAGACCAGCGAGAGTTCAGTGGTAACTTTTTTCGATCTGGAGAGAGCTAGCGACCGGCAAAAGCTTTCCGCTCCGGAGCAGGCGCTGGAGCCGTTGCGCGGCCTGGTGGTGATCGACGAAATCCAGCGCCAGCCCGGCTTGTTCGAGACGTTGCGGGTCTTGCTTGACCGGCCCGATGTCCCGGCCCGGTTTTTGCTGACCGGCAGCGCCTCGCCCGATCTCGTCCGGGGGGTGTCGGAATCTTTGGCAGGACGCTCAGCAACGGTTGACCTGGGCGGTTTTTCGCTGACCGAAGTCGGCCCGGAAAATTGGGCGGCTTTGTGGCAGCGCGGCGGTTTCCCGCGTTCGTTTCTCGCCGCCGATGAGGCGGGATCGTTTTTGTGGCGCGACGAATTCGTGCGCAGTTTTCTGGAGCGGGACATTCCTCAGTTCGGCATTCACGTGCCGGCGGAAACGTTGCGGCGTTTCTGGATGATGATCGCGCATTATCATGGCCAGGTCTGGAATGGCGCGGAGTTCGCACGTGCATTGGGTACCAGCGAACCGACAGCACGGCGATACCTCGATATTCTGGCCGGCGCCTACATGGTGCGGGTGTTGCCTCCGTGGTTTGAGAACATCAGCAAGCGTCAGGTAAAATCGCCGAAAATCTATGTACGCGATTCGGGTCTGTTGCACAGTCTGTTCGGGTTGCGGGACCGCGATGCGCTGCTGGGACATCCAAAGTTGGGAGCGTCGTGGGAGGGGTTTGCTCTGGAGCAGATTCTGGGAGGGTTGCGCACCCGTGACGCCTGGTTCTGGGCGACCCAGGGCGGGGCGGAGCTGGATTTGCTGGTGATGGTGAACGGGCGCCGCTACGGATTCGAGTTCAAGCATGCCGATGCGCCGGGCACTACGAAATCGATGCAGGTGGCGCTGGCGGATCTCGGACTCGAACACCTGTGGGTCGTGTATCCGGGAAAAGAGCGTTACGCGTTGGGCGAAAGCATCGCGGCGGTCCCCGTGGTGGAAATCCCGTTGCTGACGGAGGAGCTGGTTCGCATGTGATTTTGAGTCCCGTCCCGCCGCATGCGGCGTCGGCGCGTCAGCGCAGGATCAGCCAGGCACCGAGGGGGCCTTGCCAGATGCCGAGGACGACAGAGGCGGCGGCGAGGATGGCGAGCGTCACACCGGCGAGGGCGCCGACCGGCGCACGCGGGGGGCGGGGATCGGTTTCGCCTTCGAGCAGCGGGGCGCGCCAGATGTTGAAATACGCCGCCTTGATCCAGCCAAAATAGTAGTAGATCGAAATGACCACGCCGATGATCGCCACGGCGAGCAGCAGGTACAGTTCGGCACGGAAGGCGGCGAGAAATACGAAGAGTTTTCCCATAAAACCGGCCAGCGGCGGGATGCCGGCCATCGAACCGAGTCCGATCGCGAGAACGCCCGCAAGGAAGGGGTGCGTCTTGCCGAGGTCGTTGTAGTCCTCGAGTTCCTGGGTGGCGTCGTCCGTGCCGGCGACGTGCGTCATGACGCCGAAGACCGCGAAGCTGGCGAGGAGGTAGGCGAGGAGATAAAAATTGATCGCGCCGACGGCCTGCGTGGCGATGTCGGCGTTGAGCGAGGCGATGACGCCTATCAAGAGGTAGCCGGCGTGCGAGACGCCGGAGAGGCCGAGGAGCCGCTTGACGTTGTGCTGCGTGAGCGCGGCGAGGTTGCCGAAGAGAATCGTGGCCACGGCCATGATCACGAGCACCTTGTAGAGGAGATCCGAATACGTCCCGAAAACGCGGGTGAGGATGAGCAGGAGCGTGAAGCCGGCCGCCTTGGAGCCGACGGCGAGGAAGGCGGTGACGGGCGTCGGCGCGCCTTGATACACGTCGGGAATCCAGATCTGGAAGGGGACGGCGCCGATCTTGAAGGCCACGCCGCAGAGCACGAGGACGATGCCGACACCGGCGAGGAAATTGCCGGGGTTGGCCGCGAGGAAGAGGCGCAGGGCGGTGAAATCCATCGGTTCGCCGCCGGGCAGGGTGCCGGGGAGATCGGGCGAGCCGGCCACGCCGTAAAGCAGCACAATGCCGAACAGGAGCAGTCCCGAGCTGAGCGAGCCAGTGATGAGGTATTTGAGGCCGGCTTCGAGGCTGAGCGGGTTTTGCCGGAAATAACTGACGAGGATATAAAATCCGACGGTGACCGTTTCGAGCGCAACAAAGAGCAGGATAAAGTTGTGCGCCTGCGCGAGGAGCATCAACGCGCCCGAGATGACGAGCGTGATGGCGAAAAACTCGATGCGGGGGAGTCCGGTCCGCCCTTGCCTGGCGAGCGAGACGGTGCCGAGGATCGAGACGAGGAGCGAGGTCAGCAGGAAAAACAGCCGCATGAACTGGCCTTGCGCGGATTGCTCGATGAGGCCGTTGAAGGCGAGGCTGGCGGTGGCGATGGCCGGGTTCGTGTAGTTGACGACAAAGACCGCGAGGATCGCGAGCTGGCCGAGGATCGCCAGCGCGGGGATGACGCCGTGGTTCTTCTTCGGAAGCACGATCTCGAAGACGAGAAGCAGGAGGGCGAGGAGGCCGAGCGCGACTTCGGGAGCGATGGACAACCAGTTGTTGCTCGCGGCGCGCTGGAGAAGATCGATTGGATCAGGCATGTTGAAATGCGGGTGGTGACGAAGGTGGATTGCGAAATGCAGAGTGAGCGGACGCCGGGTGTGTCCGAATTACTTGTGCTGGCTGGCAGGAGCGTCGGCGTAGAGCGTCGTGACGGTGGCGTTGAGTTCGGTGCTCACGAGTTTGGGCCAGAAACCGAGGGCGAAGAGGGCGACGATGAGGATGAGCGCGGGGACTTTTTCGCAGCAGCAGAGATCTTTCGGCGGCGTTTCGGCGGCGACTTTGGCAAAGGCCTCCGTCTGCGGTCCGAAGAACACGCGGGCGACGGCGCGCAGGCCGTAGATGGCCGAGATGATGATGCCGGTGACGGCGAGCGCGGTGTAGAGTTTCGAGAACTGCCACGCGGCGACGAAGATCGTGAGTTCACCCCAGAAATTGGCGAGGCCGGGGAGGCCGATGCTGGCCATCGTGGCGACAACGAAGAGGGCGGCGAGCACGGGCGCGTGTTTCACGAGGCCGCCCATTTCGCCCATGTCGAAAGTCTGCGTGCGGTGATAAACGCTCGTCGAGAGGAGGAAGAGGAGCGCGGCGGAGAATCCGTGCGCGACCATCATCATGACGACGCCGCCGATGCCCATGGCCGAATACGCGGCGAGGCCGAGGAAGGCGTATCCCATATGCATGACAGAGCTGTAACCGACCATCTGTTTGAGGTCGCTTTGCGCAATGGTGATGAAGCCGATGACGAGGATGTTGCCGACGACGGCAAGAATCGCCATCCACTGGACCCAGTGGGCGGCCCCTTGCGGGAGGAGCGGGAGGGCGATCTGGATCAGGCCATAGAGTCCGAATTTCTTGAGAACGCCGGCATGGAGCATGGCGGCGGAACTGGGCGCGGCGCCGTAGCCGAGCGGAGCCCAGGTGTGAAAGGGCCAGAGCGAGACGAGGATGCCGAAGCCGAAGAGGAGCAGGCCGAAGATCACTTTTTGCGAACCGGCGCCGAGCGGGTTTGCACCCGAACCGCTGTCGAGGATCACGTGGCGGAGGGTGATGATGTCGAAGCTCTGCGCGCCGCTTTTGGAATAGAGGGCGATGAGACCGAGGAGCGAGAGCATCGCGCCGAGCGTGAGGTAGATGGTCATTTTCATGGCCGCGTAGTTGCGGTCACGTCCGCCCCAGATGCCGACCATGATGAAGGTCGGGATGAGCGCGAGTTCGTGGAAAAAGTAGAAAAAGAAAACGTCCACGCTGCTGAAAATGCCCATGAGTCCGCCGTGTATGACGAGGAGGAGCGAGAGATAGAGGGGAAGTCGCTCGGCCTTGGTCTGCATGGCGTAGAGGCCGGCGGCGAGGCCGACAATAGCAGTCATGAGGTAGAGAGGCAGCGCGATTCCGTTGAGGCCGAGCTTGAGCGTGATGCCGAGACCGGAGAGGCCGGTGTCGATCGTGTGAAGGAAGCGATAGCCCTCGACGGCCTCGACGACGGGGAATTTCCAGGCGACGAATCCGGCGAGAGCGACCGGCGCGAGGAAGCCGACTGCGGCAACGAGCCTGGCCGGGCGTGCGGGGAGCCGGAGGGCGCTGATCAGGATGGCCGCGAGGAGCGGCAGCAGGATCGACAGGAGAAGCGGATCGAACGGGAAGGGAAGCATTACGGAAAATTAAGAATTAAGAATTAAGAATTAAAAATTAAGAATTAAGAATGAAAGGCGGCGACGGCGGCTGCGGCGGGGGGGGGGGGGAGGGATGGGGCCGTACAGGCCTCCGGCGATGGCCCCGAACAGGGCGGCACCGATGAGGAACCAGTAAACGTAGGCGT
>JAISAX010000826.1 GCA_031266495.1 Opitutaceae bacterium | reverse complement strand
CGGAAGCGGAAAATAAAAAATGTAGTTGCGGAGAAACTGCGTCCGCGTTGGGAAGCGGAGATGAGCAGGCCGGAACTCCGGGCCATGCGAATGCTGGCTCCGGAAAAATTGAAACCGGTTCGGAAAGTCGTTTACGCTGCGTGAAGTGGTGCGTGCCCTTGAGTCGGAGAATCATCCCGTGGTGGTGCTTGCGCCGCAGAACCAGCAGGCGGCGGAAGGTCGCTTGATACTGTCGGGAGACACGCGCCAGCCTTTTTACGGCCATTTCAGCAGGTTAACTGATGTTACGCGAAGCCGGAGCGGCGGCATTCCTGCCGCTCCGGCTTCGCGTGACTTCATCGCAAAAAAGGCGCCGTCCTTGCGGACGACGCCTTGTCTCAAACGGCCGGCGAACCGGGACGGCGGCGATCAGACGATGCCCTGTTCGAGCATCGCGTCGGCCACCTTGACGAAGCCGCCGATGTTGGCGCCGTTGACGTAGTTCACAAAACCGTCCTGCTCCGCGCCGTGCTCCACGCAGACGTGGTGGATGTTTTGCATGATCGCGTGCAGGCGGTCGTCCACCTCGCCGCGCAACCACGAGAGGCGCATCGCGTTCTGGCTCATTTCGAGGCCGCTGGTGGCGACGCCGCCGGCGTTGGCCGCCTTGCCCGGTCCGTAAAGGATCCGGTTTCCGATGAACACGTCCACGGCTTCGAGCGTCGAGGGCATGTTGGCGCCTTCGGCGACGCACTTGCAGCCGTTCCTGACGAGCACTTTCGCATCCTCGCCATCGACTTCGTTCTGCGTGGCGCAGGGTAGCGCGATGTCGCAGGCGATGTGCCAGGGGCGTTTGTCGGCGTGGTACGGGAGCTTGAAGTGCTGCGCGAACGCCTCGATGCGGCCGCGGCGGTTGTTTTTCAGATCCATCGCCCACTTGAGCTGTTCGCCGGTCATGCCGGCGGGGATCTCGACCGTGCCGTTGGAATCGGAGAACGACACGACCTTGCCGCCGAACTCGATCACTTTCTCGGCCGCGTACTGCGCCACGTTTCCTGATCCGGAAACGGTGACGCGCTTGCCTTCGAAGCCGAGTTTGGCGCGCTGCATCATCTCTTGCGCGAAGTACACGCAGCCGTAGCCGGTCGCCTCGGGCCGGATCAGGCTGCCGCCGAAGGCGAGGCCTTTGCCGGTGAGCACGGAGGTGAACTGGTTGGACACGCGTTTGTATTGGCCAAACAGGTACCCGACTTCGCGGCCGCCCACGCCGATGTCGCCGGCGGGCACGTCCAGATCGGCGCCGATGTGCCGGTACAGCTCGGTCATGAACGATTGGCAGAAGCGCATGACGTCGGTGTCGCTCTTGCCCTTCGGGTCGAAGTCGGAGCCGCCCTTGCCGCCGCCCATCGGCAGCGTGGTCAGGGAGTTTTTAAAGACTTGCTCGAAGGCGAGGAATTTCAGGATGCCGAGGTTGACGGAGGGATGGAATCGCAGGCCGCCTTTGTAGGGGCCGATCGCGCTGCTCATCTGCACGCGGAAGCCGCGGTTGATGTGGACGACGCCGGCGTCGTCCACCCAGGGCACGCGGAACATGATGACTCGCTCGGGCTCGACAAGCCGGTCGAGGATGCCGGCTTTCGCGTATTTCGGATGGTGCTTGAGGTAGGGCCAGAGGCTGCGGAAGAACTCTTCCACCGCCTGGTGAAACTCCGGCTGCACAGGGTCCCGCTGGCGAATGCGAGCGAGAAAGGAATCAAGGGATTGATCGGACATGGAATTGAATAGATTAGATTAGTTTAAAGGGTTGAAACGGGTGATGACGTGAACGCCGGCTTGCGCGCCCCGGTGTCAGGGCGGAAGCGGCGGCAAGGGGGGCGGCGCCGCAGGGATGCTGCGGGCGCGCCGGCCGGCTGGAGCGGCAGGAGGCGGTTTGGCCTTGGTCAACGGGTTTCGTTCTTCGTGTGGTTTCACTTTGTTTTGGCCCCGGGCCCGGATAGCGCCGGACCAGTCATGTGGCCGGGATACAAGCCCAAGGAGGGGATACCTTACCAGCTTTCAGCCTCGCCTGGAAGTCCGGTAAAACCCTGATTTTGTGTCCGCATTTTCGCCAACGGATGACAAAAAACTTGCGATTGCCGTCGCTCCCCCGGCTCTTTCATACTTTTTAGGCAAAATTTGTTTGATAATCACATACCACCCGCTGTTCCCGTCCGCCAGGAGGGGCGCGGCGGTCCGCCGTCTTCTCTACTCAAGGAAACCAAATCACCAGCATGCAACCCATCTCCGTTCTCGTCGTTGACGACCACCAGCTGATGCTTGAGGGGATCGCATCTCTTCTTCTCTCCACTCCCGATATCCGGCTCGTCGCCCGGGCCCGGAATGCCCGCGATGCCCTGGAACTGATCAAGGCTCACCGGCCGGATATCGTCGTGGCCGACCTGAGCATGCCCGGCGTCTCCGGGCTGGACCTCATCCAGCAGACCAGGGACATCGGTCTGCCGAGCCGCGTCGTCATGCTCACGATGCACCGCACGCGCCTCACGGTGTATGAAGCGTTCTCGGTCGGCGCCGAGGCGTTTGTCCTCAAGAGCGATGCGTTCGAGGACCTCATCGACATCATCCGCCGGGTGCATGCCGGCGAGAGCAAGCTCACGAGCAAGGGCCTGCCTCCGTTCGAGGACTCCATTGCCATCACGCTTTCGCCTCGCGAAAAAGATGTGCTCGAAGGCATCGCCGCCGGTCTCAGCAACAAGGAAATCAGCCGCCAGCTCGCCATCAGCGCCAAGACCGTGGAAACGCACCGCAGCCGCATCATGCAAAAACTCAACGTCACCAAGGCGACCGAACTGGTGCGCGAGGCCATGCGCGCCGGCCTCGGCAATTTCGACACCACCCCGCCTTTCACCGTGAATCCGCCGCCCGACGAGCCGTCCTGAGGGCAACGGTCCCCCCCTCCCCCCCCCTCCCCTCGCCTCCGCCCCCCGGGGCTTATCCTTCCCGCACCGGCCCGGCCCCCCGTCCGGACCGCGCCCCTTCTCCCTCCTCCCCTCCCCCCTCCATCCGACTTTCCCATGCCAACCCGAGGTCTTCGCCCTCCTCCACTGCTCCTGTCCCTGACCGGATACCTGCCCGCCGCGCTCATTGTCGCGGCGGTCGCCTTTGCCTCCACTTTTGCCGGCCTCTGGCCGGGCCGCACGATCCAGGGCTGGAACAATTTTCCAGGATGGGAAGAGCTTTTCCGGCCCGAGACCGGCTGCTCCCTCGCGATGGTCGTTCTCTTCGGCTACCGTCACATGCCCGCGGTGGGGATCGGCTGCACGCTCGCCATCGCCTGCTTCTGCCCGCCCTCGCTGCCCTGGCTGTTCGGCGCCGTCCATGCCGTCCAGGCAGGTCTCACCCGCCTGATCATCCGGCGGATTCAGCCTAACCCGTGGCTCCGGCCCGATATCCGCTCCTGCGTGGTGCTCATCAGCGTCGGCTGCGTGCTCGTGCCCCTGCCCTTCGCGGTCCTCGGCACGAGTATCCTGCACGGGTTCTCCTTCGCCGATCCCGCCCTCCTCTGGCACCAGATCCTTTTCCGGTGGATCGGCGAGGCAAGTAGCGTGATCGTCTTCACGCCGCTCGTGCTCATGCCCTTTGCTCCCGAGGCGCGCTCCGACCGGCGACGCCTGCCCGAATTCCTTGTTTACGTCGGCATCCTGCTCGTCGGCGCCTGGTTCGTGTTCAGGATCGATCTGCAGTACAGTGATCCGGTCGTCCCCGGCCTGTTTTTGATGTTTTGCTTCAGCATCCTGATCGCCCGGCGCAATGGCGTGGGCCTGCTCATCATCGCCAATGCCCTTTTTTACGCGGTCTCCGTCGCCGCGCAGACTGTTTGGACGCGCGACCTCTTCCCCCCCCTCCCCCCCTCTCTCCTGCCGGGCGGCAACCAGATCGTCTTTGCCCACGGCCTGATGATCAACGTACTCCTTACCGGCCTCCTCGCCGCCGCGGGTCTCTTCGATCACCGCCGCGCCGGGAACGAGTTGCGGGGCGTTTCCACCCGCGTGCTCAATGCCCTGGAGGCCGAACGTCGCCGCCTTTCGCGCGACCTCCACGACAGTGTCTGCCAGACCGTCCAGGCTGTCGTCATCCGGATAAAACTCCTCGCCCGCGAAGCCGACTGCGTGCCCGCCGGCTGCCTCAAACCCCTGACCCGCGAACTCGACGAGGCGCTCGACGAATTGCGGCAAAACATCACCGGCCTGCGTCCCGAGACGCTCGATGGCAGCGATTTCACGGGCATCGTCCGCGACCATTGCGAGGAATTTGCCCGCCGGCACCGGGTCAATGTCGAGCTGTTCGAGGGTGATGACTTGCCCGTGCTGCCGATCCCGGTGCGCGAACATCTTTTCCGCGTGCTCCAGGAATCGCTCGCCAATGCCGTGACGCATGGCGGCGCGAAAAACATCCACGTGCGGATGCAGGGCGGGGAGCAGGGCCGGGAGCAGGGCGGGGAGAAGCGACTCGTGTTTACCGTCCAGGACGACGGGCTCGGGTTCGACAGTTCGATGCTCCGGGCGGCGGGTCGCCCCCGCTACGGTCTGCGCACGATGCAGGAGCGGGCTTTCCTGATGGGCGGCATGTTCTCCATCGAATCCCGGCCCGGCCAGGGCGCGCTC
This sequence comes from Opitutaceae bacterium, assembly GCA_031266495.1. The sequence continues at coordinate 1,957 of JAISAX010000826.1, read as the reverse complement.
GTCACCGTTGACATCCCCGCCACCGGCCAGGTGCCGTGATCTGTCGAAAGCCGGAAGGTCGAAAGGTCGAAGGTCCGAAAGTCGGAAGCCCATCGCTTTCGGCGCAACCGTTATTGCAATCGGCCAAAACGGCCTTTCAGGATCCGGTGCGCATGACAACAACCTCCGCCTCCCCCACCCCCTCTCCCGTCCCGGCCCGTCTTCGCGGCATTGTGCCGCCGATGGTCACACCGCTTTCCGGGCCCGACACGCTTGACGTTCCCGGTCTCGAACGGCTCGTCGAACACATCCTCGGAGGCGGCGTCCACGGACTGTTTCTTCTCGGCACCACGGGCGAGGCGCCGAGTCTCGGCTACCGGCTCCGTCGCGAACTCATCGTCCGCGCCTGCCGCCAGGTGCGCGACCGCGTGCCCGTGCTCGTCGGCATCACCGACACCTCCTTTACCGAATCGCTCGCCCTCGCCCGCCATGCCGCCGAGGCCGGGGCCACCGCGCTCGTCCTCTCCGCCCCCTACTACCACCCGGCCGGACAGCCGGAACTGGCCGCTTACATCGAGCACCTCGCCCGCGAACTCCCCCTCCCCGTGTTCCTCTACAACATGCCGGCGATGACCAAGACGGTCTTCGCGCCCGAGACCCTGCGCCGCGCGCTCGACCTCCCCAACGTCATCGGCCTCAAGGACAGTGGCGGCGATCTCGCCTTCTACGAACAGGCGCTGGCCATCGCCCGCCGGCGTCCCGACTGGTCCGTCCTCATCGGCCCCGAGGCGCTGCTCTTGAAGAGCCTCGCTCTCGGGGGAGACGGCGGCGTGGCCGGCGGCGCCAACCTCTTCCCTCGCCTCTTCGTGGAGCTTTTCAACGCGTTCGGGGCGAACGACACCGCCGCGTGTGCGAAGCTCCAGGCGCAGGTCGAGGCGCTCGACCGGCTCTACCGGATCGGGAAACACGCCTCGTCGATCATCAAGGGGCTCAAGTGCGCGCTCGCCCTGCGCGGCTTCTGTGACGACGCCATGGCCGAGCCCTTCGTCCGCTTCGACCCGCCCGAACGCGCGCAGGTCGAGGCGCTCCTCGCCGGCGACCTGCGCAACTTTCCCGCCTGAAGAAGGAAGAGGCCGGCCGGATATATATCGCCGTCGCCTGTGTACGGGGGGAGCTTTTCGAGTGCGCGGGATTTCAAGAATCCGGACGCGGGGAACCTTTCGAGTGAACGGGGTTTATGGATCCAGGGCGCGGGGAGCTTTTCAAGTGCGCGGGATTTCAAGAATCCGGGCGCGGGGAACCTTTCGAGTGAATAAGTTTTATGAATCAGGGATGTAAAATGGTTTTCGAGTGAACGGGGTTTATGGATCCAGGGCACGGGGAGCTTTTCGAGTGCGCGGGATTTCAAGAATCCGGGTGCGGGGAACCTTTCGAGTGAACGAGGTTTATGGGTCCGCGGTGCGGGGAAGATTTCGGGCGAGCTTTTTTTTGTCCTTCGGGAGAAGCGGGTCGAATCCGCACCAATTTATTCACGCCATCCGCGCCCATCCATTAGAACAGTTCCAATTATCGCTTGCGATCTGGAACCATTCCGGTTTGTTGCGCCCAACCAACCGGACGACTCATCCACCGGCGCCGCCCAATGGCAACCACCGCAACCAGACCAGACGAACCCGAACCCGCGCAAAAACTCGCGCACAGCGGCCTGCGCAGCACCCCCCAGCGCGAACTCGTTTACAACGTACTCCTCACCCGGCGCGACCACCCGACGGCGGACGAAATCTTTGCCCGGGCCAAGACCGACCTCCCCACCATCTCGCTCGCCACCGTTTACAACTGCCTCGACGCCCTCGTTGCGCACGACCTCGTCCGTGCCGTCCATTTCGAACGCGCCCCCACGCGCTACTGTCCGCACCTCCAACCCCACGCCCATTTTCACGACGAAGACACCGGCCACATCCACGACATCGACCTCCCC
>JAISAX010000824.1 GCA_031266495.1 Opitutaceae bacterium | reverse complement strand
CCCGGCCCCTTATCCCCCCCCCCCCCCCCCCCCCCCCCCCCCGCGCGCGCTGTTGCCGGCGAAGCGGGGGCCGTCGCCGCCGCGCGGTCGCCGACGCAGGTCATCGCCACCACGCACTCGCCTTACCTGCTCGATCTGTTTCGCGAGCATCCCGAGGAGGTGGTCATCGCGGAGAAACATGGACGCGAGGCGCATTTTTTCCGGTTATCCGACCGCGCCGATCTGGCGGAACTCCTCGCCGGAGCCTCGCTCGGCGATCTGTGGTACTCCGGCATTCTGGGCGGCGTGCCCGAAGAACGTGAATCGTGATGCGGGAATTTTCCCTGATGCGCCCTCCGAAATTCGCCCTCCTCAGCGAGTCGCCCGCCGACGAGGCGGCGCTGGCCGTGCTCGTCGAAGCCGCGCTCGGGCAACCGTTCACGCGTGTTTACCCGCCGTTGCGCGCACGCGGATGGCCGTCGGTCGGCCAGGTGTTGCCCTCGATCATCCGGCACCTGCATTTCAATACGGATGCGGATGGCCTCGTCGTGGTCGTGGACAGTGACGACACCGTTGTCCACACCCCCGTGCACGACGAGCCTGGCCATCATCATCCGGGCTGCCGGATGTGCCAGCTTCGCGCCGCGTTTCGCCAGACGACCAAAAAACTTCCGTTGCGCGGACGGCGCGCCGGCATCCTGCGCGGCGTTGGTCTGGCGGTGCCGGCGATCGAGGCGTGGTATTTGTGCGGTCGCGACGCCACCGTGACCGAAGCGGCCTGGGTGCTCGGGCAGGCGCGGGGCGCGCCGCCCTGGACGCGGCGTGAACTGAAGGGCCGCGTGTACGGCACCGAGCGTCCGTCGTTGCCGTGGATGACGGAATGCGCGTTGCGCGAAGTCCGCCGTCATGCGAGGGACTTGCGCCGCATCGAGCACGATTTCCCCGGTTTCGACGCGCTTTCGCGGGATCTGCGGGCGTGGAACGGAGGCGGGCCGCGAAACGGGCCGGCTGCTCCCCTCTCCTGCAAGCCCGGGATCAGTGTTTGACTTCGGCTTTCGCGCCTTGCGGTTGGCCGATGTCCGCGAGGAGCGCGCCGAACCAGGGGGCGCCGGTGTCGAAGGGTTTGCCGCCCTTGATGCGGGGGAATTCGATTGCGCGGAGGACGCCGCCCTGGTCCTCGTCGTGGCCGATGACGCCGCTCTCGCGACGCAGGGCGCATTCGACGGCGAGGTCGGTGCAGCTCTTGATGAGGCGCAGGTCGTCGCTGTTGGCGGCGGCGGCGCGGGCAAAGTAGCCGCTCTTCTGCACGAGCGTCTTTTCGGCGCCGAGCATCCTGGCAAACTGGTCGCCAAACCATTTTCCGGGGTTGATGGCGTCGAGCTTCACGTGGCCAAACGCGTCGCGCGGCACTTCCTGGCCTCTGGCCTGCATTTCGGCGATGATCGAGTCCACGCCGGCTCCTTCGGATATAAAAATGTTCACGTTGTCCGTTTCATCCATGATCTGCCGGAGGCGGGCGGCTTCGGCGGCGATGTCCACGGTCATTTCGGGGATGTACACGGCGTGGACTTCGAGGTTGGCGCGGGTGAGGCCGAGGCCGGGGACCCAGGCTTCGTGCTCGTGGTCGAGGAGTTTGCGGTATTCGGCGGCGGTGGCGGCGGTGAGCCAGCCGCAGTTGCGGCCCATGACTTCGTGAATGATGAGCATGCGGGGGTTGGCGTTGTGCTCGGCGACGACGTTGCGGAAGTAGCGGGCGCCTTGCCCGGCGGCGGTCCAGGCGCCGAGGGACTGGCGGACGGGATACACGTCGTTGTCAATGGTCTTGGGCAGGCCGATGACGGTGAGGCCGTAGTTGTTTTTGGCGAGCCAGGCGGCGAGGTCGGCGGCGGCGGTGTTGGTGTCGTCGCCGCCGATGGTGTGGAGGATATCGACGCCGTCCTTGATGAGCCGGTCGGCGGCGACTTTTTGGGGGTCCTGGCCTTCCTTGACGAGGCCGCGTTTCACGCAGTCCTTGACGTTGGTGAGTTTGACGCGGCTGTTGCCAATGGGGCTGCCGCCGTGGCGGTGGAGGCGGGCGGCGTGGGCGCGTTCGGCGGGGCCGATCTTGTAGCTGTCGCCGAGGAGGAGGCCTTTGTAGCCGCCGCGGTAGGCGATGATCTCGATGTCGGGCGCGATTTCGGTGTAGCGTTCGATGAGTCCGCCGACGGCGGAGCTGAGGCAGGGCGCAAGGCCGCCTGCGGTGAGGAGCGCGACTTTCCCGGGTCGGGTGGTGGAGGTTGCCATAAGTAGAGTGAAGTGAAGTGAAGTGGAGGGAGGAAATCGCAAAACCGGACCGGCGCGTCGAGCGCGGAGATTGCGCAGTGGAGGAGGCGGGGGGAGGAGGGGAGGGGAGGGGAGGGGGGGAGGGGAATGGACCAGATTTTGTTTTTTTTGGAAAAGTTTGTCTTGCACGAAGGGAGACGGGACCTAGGTTGCCCGGCTCTTTTTGTTCTTTTGACCAGTCATACCTTTTCCGCGTCCCTATCGTCTAGCCCGGTCAGGACACCACCCTTTCACGGTGAGAACCGGGGTTCGAATCCCCGTGGGGACGCCATTTTGCAGATAGGTCGAAAAAGCCCGCAGTTCGCAAGGACTGCGGGCTTTTCAGTTTCACAGGAAAAATCCGGATAACCCGGTTGCGTAAATTCTCCAGCTTGACAGGGCCTGGAATTTTTAACCAACGTGGATTTCCGTTTGAAACAGACGAGCCACATGACCGCCGCCGCCCCGCACCACACGCCAACGCCAACCGCCACCGGGCGGGCCGAGTGTGCGCAGGAAAAAGGGACGGAAGTGAGCGGAAAAGACGTAAAAGAACGTGTAAAAGTGCTTGACAACGCGGTGGTTGGGGTTAGTATAATACCCGCAGCCCGCAGCCCGCAGCCCGCAGCCCGCAGCCCGCAGCCCGCAGCCCGCAGCCCGCAGCCCGCAGCCCGCAGCCCGCAGCCCGCAGCCCGCAGCCAAAGGCTAATGGCCGTGACGTAGGGGCTTCGCTTGCGAAGCCCGTCCGGAGTGGCACGGCCATCCTGGCCGTGGACGGCGAAGCCGCCGGATCGCGTGGCACGGGCTTCCAGCCTGTTTCCGTTGCAGGCCACCCCATTTCCGTTGCAGGCCACCCCGCCTCCGGGGCCGGCAACGCGGCTTCCGGCAGCTTCCCCACCCTCCCCGGCAGCGTCCCCGGAACTTTCGGGGAATCCCCCGGAACTTCCGGGGATGTCCCCGCAACCTCCGGGGGTATCCCCGGAACCTTCGGGGACATCCCCGCAACTTCCGGGGACATCCCCGGAACCTTCGGGGATATCCCCGCAACTTCCGGGGGCCTCCCCGCAACTTCCGGGGATATCCCCGGAAGCTCCGGGGGGTTCCCCGCTTCTTCCGGGGAAACCCTCCACCCCGCCGTACCGGCCCCCGTTCGGGCCGCCGCGTCCGCCGCCGCACCCGTTTCCTTTTTTCCGTAACCTATGAACGATCACGACAATATCCCCCGCAAGGACGAAGATTTTCACCTCTTTCAGGCAAACCTGATGGTGACGCTGCCCGGCATGTTGCCCAAACTGGGCATCACGGTGGCGCAACTGGATCCGCTCCTGGCGGCGCAGCCCCGCTGGCTCGATGCCTGGGCCACCGTCAGCAACCCGGCCACGCGGACCAGCGTGGCCATCAGCAACAAGGACGACGCCCGCGAGGCCTACGAAGCCGCGATCCGCAAGTTCCTGCGCCGCTACGTGAGCGGCAACGACGACCTCACCAACGGCGACCGCCAGCTCCTCGGCCTGCCGCCGCTCAAGGAAGGCCACACGCCCATCGTGCCGCCGGACGATTACCCCGAACCCTCGTTCGACACGAGCATCCTGCGCGAAATCTCCGCGCACATCCGGGTGCGTGGCAGCAGCAGCCGGGCCAAGGCCCCCCGCATGCACGGCACGGAGGCCGTCCACGCGATCCTCGACACCCCGCCGACCGACATCGAACAACTGACGCATTCGGCGTTCGACACGCGCAGCCCCCTCAAGCTCACGTTCCGGGAGAGCGACCGCGGCAAGACGCTCTACATCGCCTTCCGCTGGGAAGCCCCCAACGGCGCCAAAGGCCCCTGGAGCCCCATTTACTCCGTCATCATCCCCTGACGACGGGAAAACCGAAAGGCTGAAAGGCTGAAAGACTGAAAGGCTGAAAACATCATGAAAAACAGGATCGAAAGCAGAATCCATAAAAACGGTGCCGCCGCGCTGGTCGCAGCGGCCCTCACGCTGGGGGCCGCGACGGCCTTCGGCGACCCGCTGGTGAGCATTGCGCTCACATCGACCATTGCGCCCAACACGCAGGGGGACACCGTCAAGATGGAGTATGACGGAGGCACGAGCGGTTACGGCGTGGTGTCCTACGAGTACCAGATCGGTACGACGGAAGTGACGAACGCGCAGTATGCGGCGTTCCTCAACGCCGTGGGCGTGACGGAATCGAACAACACGCTGGGCCTCTACAACAGCAACATGGGCAGCGAGACCTACGGCGGCATCCAGTGGAGCGGCGATGCCTACGTGACGAAGGAGGGGTTTGGTAACAAGCCAGTCAACTTTGTCTCCATTTACGATGCGATGAGGTTCACGAACTGGCTGACGAACGGAGCGACCGCAGGAGCGTCCACGGAGAACGGCGTTTACACGCTGGTCGGAAACAGTGCGATCCCGGGCAACCCGACAGTGGGGCGCAACCTTGAGGTGAACGGCGCGACACTGACGGGGACAGGGGACCTGGCAGGCGTCACCGGGACGGTGTATGCGATAGCCAGCGAGAACGAGTGGTACAAGGCCGCGTATTGGAAAGGCACGGACACCGTGGGCGGCGACAATTATTTCGACTACGCCGGAAGCGACACCGTGGGCGAGGTGGGTGCGAATTACAATAACTACCACAATAACGGTTCCGACCTGCGGGAAGTCGCAGGCGGGCTGCAATCGGCGAGTGGGACCTATGACCAGAACGGCAACGTGTTGGAATTTAACGACACGCTGATCACTACGTGGAACAGTAGTGATGTTAGTGGTTATAATGCCCGTGGGGTGCGTGGCGGTTCGTTCAGCTACAACGTCGACTCTCTCGCGTCCTCGAGGCGCGACAGCTACGGCGGCGACTACGAGAACGACGCCATCGGTTTTCGTGTAGCGGCGTTGTCCAGCCTTGCGGCCGTGCCTGAGCCGGGCACCTATGCTGCCGCGATGGGGCTGATGATGTTGATAACCGGAATGTGGATACGCAGGGGCCGCGGCACCCTTTAGTCATTCATCCTTTTATCCTTTTACCCTTTATGTAGTGGCCCCGCGTGAGCGGGGCCTTTCGGTGTCTAGGGGAGGGGGGGGGGGAGGGGGATTCGGGGAATTTCAAATTCGGGATTTCATATTTCAATGTGGCGGTCATGGTTGCGGAATGGAATCGGGTTTTTTGACGTTTTCACTGATGTTACGCGATCCCGTTTTTGCAGGGGCGCACTGAGCCGTGCGCCCCTATAAAAGTAACTTCAGTGACCAATTCCCGAACTTCTCCCGCCCGGCGGGCGGGTTAAGGATTGTCGGGAGCGGGGAATGGGGTTTTCGATTCCCGTCATGATTTTGCCCGGTCTGGTTTCGGTTACGTTTCGCAAGCTCGCTCCCGCCGATATTGTGGCGCTGGTGCGTCAGGCCGGTCTGGCCGGCATCGAGTGGGGCGGTGATGTGCATGTGCCCCACGGCGATCTGGCGCGCGCTCGCGAGGTGCGTGAACTCACGGAGCAGGCCGGACTGCGCGCCGCGGCTTACGGGAGCTATTACCGCGCGGGGCAGAGCGAGAGCGACGGGTTGCCGTTCTCCCGCGTGCTCGATACGGCGCTCGAACTGGGTGCGCCGACGATCCGCGTGTGGCCGGGCGGGAAAGCCTCGGCCGAAGTGTCGGATCAGGAGCGGGCGCGCATCGTGGCCGATCTGGAACGCATCGCAGGCCTCGCCGTCGCCCGGGGCGTGACGGTGTCAACCGAGTTCCATTCGGGTTCGCTGACGGATACAAACGAGTCGGCGCGTCAACTGTTGTTCGACGAGGCGCGGCATCCGGCGTTGCTCACGTGCTGGCAGCCGCACAATGGCGAGGAAGCAGCGCCGGCCTTGCGCGGCCTGAAAGCGGTGCTGCCACGGGTGGGCAACCTCCATGTTTTCCACTGGTGGCCGACTTCGGCCGACCGCCGTCCGCTCGCCGAAGGCGCGGAGCGGTGGCGGGCGTATCTCGCCGAGGTCGGAAAATCGCCGGTGTCGGCGTCGGTGTCGGCGGGTGGGGGCGAGCGGTTTGCGCTGCTGGAGTTCGTGCCCGGGGATACGCCCGAGGCGTTCCTGCGCGATGCGGAAACGCTGAAGCAGTGGCTGGCGTGAGTGAGGTGAGAGAGAGAGGCGCGCTCCGGCTGCTCCGGCTGCGATCGGGCTTGCTCCGTTCCCCGCCAGCCGGGCACCATCGGCGCACCATGCATTCCAAACCGCAGGTTCTCGCCTGGCTCACCTGTGACGGCGTCCACATCGACCCCGCCACGGGCAAACACACCATCCTCGGCATTTTTTCCAATATCCGCTCGCGCCAGTTTCCGGTGACGCACCCGTTCATGGTCTGGTTCCTCTCGCTCAGCGACGTGCCGGCCGGCGAACACGCGATCCGCATCTCGATGGGCCTCGATCCCTCGAATCCGCAGCCGCTGATCGACCGCAAGTTCCAGTCGCAGGGCCCGCTCCAGCGGATCAACCTGATCAACGAAATCCGCAATCTTTCGTTCGCTCAACCGGGCGATTACGCCATCGTTATCGAAATCGATGAAGAGCCGGTTCTCGTTACCAACATCAATGTGATGAACTGACTCCGCCATTCCCCCCCCCCCCTCGTTCCCGCTCCTGCTCCCGCCATTCCTGCCGCTCCCGCCATCCCTGCCATCCCTGTCATTCCTGCCATGCCCTTGTCATCTTCCAGCGCTTCCTCTTTTTGTGTCGATCTTGTTGGCGTAGGCTCGCCGATCATGGATTTTCTGGCCCGCGTGCCGGACACGTTTCTCCAGCATGTCCACGGCGCCAGGGGCGGGATGGAACTGGTGGATGCCTGGGAAATGTCGCGCCTCATCTCGCGTCTGCCGGAGCCACCGGCCCAGGCTCCGGGCGGGTCGGCAGCCAATACGATCTGCTCGGCGGTGCGGTTGGGATTGGGATTAAAAGTGTCGTTTATCGGCAAACTCGGTTCAGACAACACCGCGCAGGCTTACCGCGAACACTTCCGGCAGCTGGGCGGTGATGACTCGCGTTTCAAATACGCGGACCTTGCCAACGCCCGTTGCCTGTCGCTGATCACGCCCGACGGGGAGCGCACCATGCGCACCTGTCTTTCCGCCGCCATTACGCTCGGGCCGGGGGAGATTTCGCCGGCGGATTTTTTCCGGTGCCGGCACGCGCATGTGGAGGGTTATCTGCTCTTCAATCGTGCGCTGGCGGATGCCGTGTTGCGTTCGGCCCGCGTGGCGGGTTGCACGATCAGCATCGATCTGGCGTCGTTCGAGGTCGTCAACGCCTCGCGCGAATGGCTGCTCGACCACATCCGCACGGGAGTGGATGCGGTGTTTGCCAACGAGGACGAGATCCGCGCCCTGTTTCCCGATGCCGTGCCGGACGAGGGGGGCGCGCCGGACTATCGCGCCCTGGCGGTCCGCCTGGCGGGGCTGGGCCCGGTGGTGGCCGCGGTGAAGATGGGCAAGCATGGCGCCTGGGTGGCGCGGGGCCGGGAGGTGTACCGCATCGATCCTTGCCCGGTGGCGCGGGTGGTGGACACGACGGGGGCGGGCGATGCCTGGGCGGCAGGGTTTTTGTCCGGCTGGCTGCGTGGCTGGAATATTGCCCGCGCCGGCGCGCTCGGTTCGATTCTCGGCGCGGAGTGCGTGCAGCACCTCGGGCCCGACATCCCCGATCATCGCTGGGAGGAGATCAATCTCGAGGCCGGTCGCCTCGTGTCCGGGCTTTACCCGGGCGAGTGCTGACGGTGAATGCGCCGCGCGCGGCGGGCCGTCAGCAAGGCACCGTTTATTTCCTTACGGTGCCTTACCGATCCCGAACCATGAGGAAACCGCTAAAGAACGCTGAAGAACGCTAAAACCAAATCCGATGATTTGATTTTAGCGCCCGTTAGCGCCCTTTGGCGGTCTCCCCTCCTGCTCCCGCCAATCCGCGTAACCTGAAAAACCAGAGGCGGCACCGGGAACCACCCCGATGCCGCCTCAACCAGCAAACCAATACACTAGAAACCAGGCAACAATTGTTGCCGCGGGGAAAGACGCGGTGCTCCGGCAAACGTTCAAAAAAGCGGAAGATATTTTTCGGGGCTTCATAACCTGCTTCAGGACAAAATCATGAAAATCATCTTTTTGTCTCCGGCTTCCCGGCGGGAAAGAAAAACGGCCGGGAAAAGAAGCACGATGGTTTTGCGGTTTACAAGGAAGCGGGCGTTTCTAGCGTCCGGGGTTTCCATCCGTGCCCGGATGGCGGAATTGGCAGACGCAGCGGACTCAAAATCCGCCGCCCCTTAAAGGCGTGTGGGTTCGACCCCCACTCCGGGTACCCTTCGAGTCGCGTGAGAATGCGATGCATTGCCGGATGCCGAAAATGGTGTTCCGTTCCGGCCCGGCCCGGGAGTTTAGGAACCGTAATGAAATAAACAGAGCAAAGATGCGCCGGGATTGAAGAGCGAGCCAAGGAACTGACGAGGGAGTTTACCGAGGTAAATGACCGAGTCAGCGACGCTGGCTCGCTCTT